>NZ_JAIWYM010000019.1:0-113340 GCF_020515595.1 Pseudomonas sp. MWU16-30323 | reverse complement strand
TAACCGTCGTCTGTCGCAGATTGGGTTGAAAGAGGAATACCCAGGCACCACCAACCCGTTCCCTTGGATGAGCGAGATCATGGACTTGAAGAAAGAGAAGAATTTCTTTGAGACTCGGGTTATTGAGTATCAGACTGGTGGGGCGTTGAGCTGGGATTGATCGTCAACCTGACAATTAAATCGCCCTTCAAACCCTGAGTGCGCTCGGGGTTTTATTGGCCGTAAAAACATCAAGGATGACTAAATGCGGGGCTACAAATACCGAGCAATAAATAAATACTCATTGGATATACTTGAGAACAACAATGCATATTTCTCAAGGTACACTGACTTTAACGATCCTTTTGAATTCTCAACTCCATTTCCAAATGTAAAGAACATGTTCAAAAGGGCCTCGGCGCAAATTGACTCACTGCACGACAGTAATATATTTGATACTGCAACATACAAAATGTTGAAGAGCACATGTGAAAAAATAATACTGAATGGCAACCCTAAACTAGACAATACCCACAAGGGAATACGGGAAACGCTAGAAAAGGTGGGAATTTATAGCTTAAGTAAAGTTAACGATGAGATCCTAATGTGGAGTCACTATGCGGACAACCATAAGGGTTTTTGTATCGGCTTTGACGACTTACACAAAAACACAACCCCCCATACAAAATCACTTCCAGTCAACTATAAAACTGATTTTACAGATCTTGACGACCCAACCATAATATTAAAGTTCTATACAGATATTTTTCATAAGTTCAGGCATCTACCGGAAACAGCTTGGCAAAAAAAACGGGCAGAGCTCGCAAAAAAAATGTCCTTCGAAGATGATCAGCGAGGTGGCATATCAGTATTAACGGACAAATACGATAAATGGGAATACGAGCAGGAGTTCAGGTTGATAGATGAAAAAAGCTTCGGACTTAAAAAATTCAACCCGAGTAGCCTAAAGTCCATAACTTTTGGCCTGAGGACCTGCATTGAGGAAAAAAACAACATCATGGACATTTGCAAAAGAAACAAAGAACTGAAAATAGAATTTTTTCAAGCCACTAAAGCTCATAATCAATTCAAACTAGAAATTATAAAATTAGATCCATAGGTAAAGGGAGAGGAGTTCTCCCTCCCGCGATCAAGAATTATTTCTGAAGACTTTTTATAATATCCGTTGCTAAAGAATCAAAATTCAAATCAGGCACTCCGAACCTACCGTAGTATCGCGAGAACTTTGTCTGCACACCCTCTGCAAATGGCGTATCCAGGGTAGCTACTCTTGAGAATCGCCCCACGTCAGAAAGAGCACTAATTTTAACTTGAGAAAGTGATTGAAAATCAGCAACCAAATGAGGAATAAAAGAAGTACCAGGCAGATACTTATACCTATCCGGCTGCCCTCCCGCGACACGTCTATTATCCCCAAGCAAAGCAACTAACTCTTTCTTTTTTCCTGTACCAACATCAGTTTTGCTCTCAATCAATTTTACAATCTGCTCCAGTTCAACAAAATCCTCAATCCGCTTGCACATCACAAGTAGCACGCTTTCAGCTTTACATTGCTCCAGATCGCACGCTGGATTTATAACAAGATAAAACCCCCCATCCGCCGCATCTATATATATATCCCCCAATACAACTCTAGAGCTTATAGACGGCCAAACATAATACTCAATAGGAAGAACTGTAGAACTAGAGTCATACTCAGGATTAAAAAACCGACGAATTGAATTTGCACTCAGGGAGTTAGCAAGCCTTCGTGCAAGGAGATAAGCAACTTCCCCTTCCTCCTTCAGTTCACTCGTGCTATCCCACTGACTCTCCACATGCCCCCAAAGATACTTTCTTTGCTCCTCTTGAATATATCTAATCAATCCTGGCAATTTCGTTTCGAACGTTTCGATCACAAGTTTTACCAACTCGTCCATCGCGCCCTTTCTAACCACCTTAACAAAATGGCTTTCCAAGTGCGTAATTTTGTCTGCATATCCCGTATGAAAAATTACAGGAATAAACTGATTATTTTTTAAAGTTTCCAGTACCTTTTCACCACTTAGCTTACCAGTCTTCGACTCCTTAACTGAGTCATCCGCTGCATCTTCCAAATCCAAAATAACCAGATCGTAGTTGCCTGTATTTACAGACCTCTGAGCCTCCAAAAAACTTTCTACCACAGTGCACTTTACAATATTCCCCTCACCCAGCAACCCGGGTTCTTCTAACAACTCAACTAAAAGTTCAAGAATTTCAGGATCGTCATCAAATACTAAAAAATTCCATACTGTGGCCATCAAACTCTCCTTTTAAAAGTAATCCTGAACGCAGCGCCTCCAAGGGGATTTGAGTCCATCAGCTCTAAACTTCCCCCATAGTAGTCACTGACAATATCGCCAACAATCGAAAGACCTAAACCTATGCCCTCATTTTTCGTTGTAAAGTAAGGCTCGAAAATCATTTCGCGGTTTTCAAACGGTACCCCAGGACCACTATCAGCAACAATCACTTCAACAGCTTGATCTGCATTTCGCTTTACAGTGATTGCCACAACACGATTACTTTCATCTGACAACTTAAGCCAGTACAAACTATTCTGAAGTAAGTTTACTAATACTTCCTGAAATTCAGCCGGATCAATACTCACTAACGTTTCAGTTTTTGGCGACGTAAACTTGACCTTCGACCTTTCAAACTCATCAGCCAAAATATCATGAGCATCCCGAATTAGCTGCTCCAAGTAAAGCTGCGCAGGCTTCCCCCTCCGTCGCCCTCCAAACGGTTCGATTCTACGAAAAACCCCGTCTAAAACTCCGCCCTGCTTAAGAATTTTTGTGAATCGCTCAATGAGTTTTGAAGTTGAAGAACTTTCATCTCCATTATCTTTTAGGCGAGCAACACTATTCAAACCTAACTTTGCATAGCCTACAATTTTAGCGAGTGGATGACGCCCTTGATGAAGTAGCCCATCTATCAACTGTCCAAGGGTTGCCAAACCATGGTAACGAGCGACTACTAATTTAATTTCCTCGATTTTCCGCAAATAATCTTTTTCAACCCTCTCAACCATATCCAAGGCTACTTTGTCGGAAGGATGCTTTTCAGAAAGATGGTTTCTAATACCACCGAAATCAAGAGAATCAAATAATCCCGGACGAACATTCTCTTCTTTCTTCCCCGCTTTATCCTCTCGTCGCTTGTACTGGCGTCGATAAACTTCCATCCTAGAAAGGATAGCAATCATGATTTCCCTGAGATCAAAATACGCCTGATTTTCTCTCAACCCTTCGCGATTTGACTGATCCTTTAGTTCGGGATTCCTGTCCGCCGCGATTTGTACATAGCCGAATATTTGGTTATTCGATATTCTAAGAGTTGGATTCTGGATACGCCGAAGATCCAGTCTAAGCCAATCATTATTAGGTTCCCCGTATGGAAGCACCCTAAAGCCATCTCGATAAATATTTACACCAGCAAAAGCATCCAAATCTTTACGTACATTAGATATAGAGCTTTTTATCATTTGCACTATATTGCCAAGATCATCTCGATCCCAGATCCTCATTTCTATATCTAAAGCGCCACAAGCCGGACTTCGAAAGTTTTTATCATCCGCGTCAACATTAGTTGCTAAAAATTCCCATCGCCCATCATCATCTACGGGGACTATTTTCCCGCTAACCCTTACCGGATCTCCCGCGGCAAGAACAGTATAAGTTAAATCGATGACTCCAGACTCAGATACGGTACCAGAGACCGTATAGTGTGGGTACTTTACAGCTTGCGGAGGCTCTATACTTTTAGAAAACTTCTGATATGGATCAGGCGCCAAGATTTTAATATCAAAACCATCAATCTCGGAAAAAGGCGATACTAAGCGTGACAACCCACGCTGTAATGCCAAAAAGCTCATCTCATCCCAGGGACTTCTTAATCCATTCATCCTTAAAACTGTACCATGGGTACCATTTTCATCCTCAAAGAAGCTTTTTGGGACACTTTCGTTAGCCGTAATTATTTCTTCGGGTTGTCGCTGTACAGTTTCAATTACAATCTCATCTAAAAATTTTTCTTCATCATCGAACTGAGTCCAGTCAAAAAAGGTATAGGACTCTAGTTCTTCTCCGTGCTTACGGCTAATTAGCTCTAAAGAGACGGCAAGCCTTGAAGCGGCGAATCTCCCCACTCCTTTCTCACCTAGCACTCGCCTGGAGCCGTCAAGACTGTTTTTATTTTTCTTTTTAGATGGAGTCGCTGGTTCCATCCACGCACCTCTAATTACATCAATCCCCATTCCTAGGCCGTTATCAATTACCTCCACGCTACCAAAACCGGCTTGTAAATTCTCACTAAACTTTATGAGAACGTTCCTAGCTCCTGCGTCGTAAGCATTTTTAACCAGCTCAATAACAGCAACCGTATCACTACTGATAAGCTCCTCACCTAAAGTCTTCATTATCCTAGCTCTAGGACGAAAAGCTGAGGGCTTAGAGTTTAATTTATCATCCATAACACCTTATCTCCGAATACGTAAGCGACTATAGAACTAAGCGGCCTTATCTATCTTACGGTCCGAAGAGAATGCTATCGACCTTAAAATAGCTTCCATCACGGGAGAGCAAACTGCATTCCCCATAAGCTTTACTTTATCGCGTCTTGTTACATCAGGAAAAATATAATCATCGGGAAAACCCATTGCGCGCCGCAACTCGTCAGGTTGCAACATTCGCATCATATGCCCGTCCGAGGTAGGCATAACGAATGCAAATCTATCCACTGTGGTTATTGTTCTTAGAGGGTCACTCATTCGTTGCCAACCACCCGCACCATCCGACCCATAATACACAAGAATAAATGCTTTATCCTCGCCCAACTCCTTTATAGCCCTATCCGCGCGAACAAGAGTATCTTTTGCTCTTTTAGGAGTACGAAGTGGTGTCATTTTATATCTACCACTCTGGTCCAATATATCCCAAACGTTTTTATAAGTAGTACTTATCGGACATACCAGTTCAGGTGCTTCTTGACGATCGGCTATCATAAACAATCGACGCCTACGCTGCGCTACCCCGAACATAGAAGCATCAATAACCTGCTCCCTAACGTTATATTTCAGGAATTTTAGCTCTTCCATCAATTCGCTATATCGCGACCAAGGCTTCATATGGATAACATTTTCTAATGTTATCCATCTGGGCTTCATAACCTTTGCGTACCTGATAACCTGAAAAGCCGTGTCTTTACTGTCTTCAGAGCGAGGTTTAGCTCCTCGCGCGCAAGTATGGTGCGTACATTCGGGTGAAGATATAAGCAGATCTATTGGACCTGTTTCCTTCATAATTTTTTTTGGGCTTAGCTTGCGGAGGTCCCCCTGATAGACATGAGCATCAGGAAAATTGAGACGAAATGATTCGACTGCTGGTCCCCAAAGGTCTACACCGCCAACAATCGTTGCGCCCCCTTCTCGAGCTCCCAGGCTGCTGCCTCCCGCCCCGCAGAACATGTCAAACGCGCGAATCTGATCCATTTCAAAGCCTTTAATTTAATCTTCTAGCCAGGTTACCAGGTTCCCTGCACCATTCAACAATAATGGCATAAGGACACCAGCATGAACGAGAACCTGGTTTACGCAGTTGACGAGCTATCAAGCTCAAATTTGGTGATCGATGCTCGCTACTCAGGTAGCCGAAACGGCAATTCGAGTGACGATCCTCTGACGAAGCTTCTTAGCCTCAGCAATCAAGGCGGCTTTCGAATCAGAGGAAAACGCAACGACCCGCGTCTCATCGCGCTGTTGTCGAGCATGGAGGATCTTGACTGGCCCGATGAACTGGACCTCTCCACAGGTGTGTTTACCTACTATGGCGATAACAAGAAGCCGGGTCGTAAATTGGACGAAACCAACCGGTATGGCAACAATCTTTTAGAGCTAATTTTCGAACGACAACACTCAGGTTTACGGGCGGATATCCCACCAATTTTCGTTTTCACCAAGGCTGGTATCTATCGCGACATGATTTTCAGGGGGCTGGCAGTGCCCGGCAGAATTGGAAGCACTCACAATGATGATTTGGTAGCCGTCTGGCACGCGAGCAACGGTCAGCGATTTCAGAATTACAGAGCCACCTTCACCATTCTCGACCTGCCAGAAATCCCCAGGGCATGGCTTACGGATATTATTTCAGGCGTACGGGCGGATGACAGCGAGAATGCACCGGCTGGATGGCTTAAATGGGTGAAAACGGGCCAATACACTCCTCTGATCGCCAAACGCTCACAACCTATCAGGTCAAAGAAAGACCAACTGCCGACCTTAAAAGATGATGTCAAGACGTTGGCCATCCTACACAAACACTTCGAGTCAGACCCTTACGCATTCGAGGAGTGTGCGGCCCACTTGGTTAGGGTGTGCTTGCCCGATACTGTAGAGCTTGACCTGACACGGCGGTATCGAGACGGGGGGCGAGATGGCATTGGCAGACTTCGGATCGGGAGACCTGAGACCTCGGTGCTCGTAGACTTTGCAATTGAAGCCAAGTGTTACGGTACGAATAACTCTGTAGGTGTCAGGGAGGTGTCGAGGCTGATCTCTCGCCTTCGGCACCGTCAATTTGGCGTCATCGTCACGACATCATGGCTGCATGATCAGGCCTATAAGGAAATCGTAGAAGACGGCCACCCAGTAATGATTCTTGCTGGAAAAGACCTCGTGGAGCTTCTGAGAGAAACAGGCCTACAGGACAGCGCCGCGGTACTGACGTGGTTGAAAACGAGTTTTCCATTGGGTGAAACCTAAATGAGTGCCGACGTAGTCACCCCTGAGCAGCGGTCAAGGAACATGTCCAAAATCAAGGGCAAAAACACGAAGCCCGAAATGACTGTTCGATCAATGTGTCATGAACTGGGGTTTCGCTATCGTCTACACCGAAAGGACTTACCGGGAACACCAGACCTGGTATTCCCGAAGCATCGATTATGCTTGTTCGTTCACGGGTGTTTCTGGCATAGACACCCTGGCTGCAAATACGCGTACACACCAAAAAGCAGACTGGATTTTTGGCTACCTAAGCTCGCAAAAAATGTTGAACGAGACATGAAGGCTAAACGAGCGCTTGAAGTATCAGGTTGGCGCGTATCAATTATCTGGGAATGCCAAACGAAAAATAGAGACACATTGCGGGCTGAAATCCAAAAAATGATCAACCCCAAAATCGATAGTCAGCACGTATCAGCTGAAATGGAATGATAATTCTGAGAGCTTGACGAGCTCCAACCGCCCACCTACCCTCACCACTCGGCGCCTAAGAAACGCCTCAACCAGAGCGGTCCTCCGCACCCGACAGCCATGCGGCTTTTTTTCGCCAGCGGTTTCTCTACGTCTGTGAAAAAATCCCCGTTATGTCGGGAGTGGGCGAATACAAGACCCGAAAGGGGAATATGTCCGGCCCGTCTCTGGTGGGTTTCTTAGCTCCCGACACCCATAACGCCCTAAGAAAGCAACCAGAGGTAACGGAAATGCCTGGATACTTTGCGGTCCCTGCGAAGGACTTTAGCTGTACCTGCACCACCTCTCATACACGCTCCGACTCGGAGGTGTTTCATGCATGAACCCTTCCTGCCTACCGTCTTCACCCGCCATAACCTACACCTGCACGCTCTACTCCTTGAGAACCAGCCATGGTTCTGTGCTCGAGACCTCGGCCGTCTGATGGGGTTGTACCTGGATGATCGTAAGGTCAGCAAGCTCGATGAGGATCAGCGTCAAACCCTGGAAATTCGATATCACGGCCAACCTGAAAACATGCTGATGATCAGTGAGTCCGGCGTGTATGCGTTGCTGGTGTATCACTACACACCTGGGCATCGCCTGCTGCGGGAATGGCTGACTCATCAAGTGGTTCCCACTTTGCGCGATGAGCATCAATCAAGATCCACAGACCGTCCGATGTTGAGCTTGCTGGATTGGCCTGAAATGTCGTTGAGCCTTCTGCATTGGCAAGATGAAGGCTGGATTCGGCTCCGGGATATGCCCTACCTATTGCTCAACAGGACTCGCCGTCGGGCGCCCCCGAGCAGAACTTGGTTGCGGAAGGTCGCGGAATATTTCCGTTTTTCAGGTCATACGGTGCGCTGAACTTTTGTGTTTGATCCGTCCGAGCTGAAGCTCGGACGGCCCCTCCTCCTATTGTCAGTTCTCTTCTGTTTTATCGTTTAAAACCATCTTTTAACCTTCCACTTCATTGGAAGTGCGAATGCGTGAGCCAAAATCCCAAAAAACACAAACCACTCAATAGCCGGATAACTTACAACCAAGTCAGGTCTATATCCCAAAAATAAAAATTGGTTATACCGAATGATATCCATATAAGAGACTACGAAAAAACCATTAACAATCAGACAAGTATACAGCTTTATATAACCTAACTTATCTCCAGAAAAACGTATCTTCAGAAAATAAGCAAATACGACACCACCCATCACGAACACCCACACCCAAAAGACGATCATTCATTGATACCCACTCGACCAAAACCAATAGAGGCCACCCATCAAAACCACCACCGAAGCTCTCTCTCGACGGGCCATGCAAAAACATGAATATAACCACAGAAAAAAGCAATCCATTCGATGAACGGATATTCTAAAATTATGTCCGGCCTGTATCCCAACACGGGAAGGACTTGCAGTTTCGAAATTAAAAAATAGATCATCGCAAACAAAAAATTAAACGCGACGCAAATTATGAACCTTATCCCGCACCATTCCCACAAATGCGCCCCGGAGAATCGTATCCTCAAAGTAAAAGCACAGAGTAATCCCCACAATGCAAACAATGGAAACGTCATAACAAACCAAACGGTCAATTCCAGTCTCCATTTTTACGCGAAAACCACCACTTGACCTTTCTCCCCACCGGAATAGCCATCGCATGGGCGAAAATACAGAAAAATGCAAACCAACCTAAAAAAATACAATCATAAAAAATATCTGGACGATAACCCAACAACCAAAACTCGTCATACTTAATCATTTTTATATACATAGCAATGAACACTGAATTTATAAAAATCCCAACATAAATCTTTACCTCACTAATATTAACACCCGATAGCTTGGCCTTCAGATAAAAAGCAAAACAGACACCGAGAACTTCCAAGATAAAAATGAGCAAACACATTACTCTCTCGCATCATTGAGCAATTGATCCAGAGTCAGAACACCGCCCCCTATCTCAGCAGCCCTTGAGCCAGGTCCCATTTTCTGATACCCCCTGATGTAGTCAGTACGGATATATCTAAATAAGCGCCAAGAGTCAGGTTTCAACACTAGCCTCATAGCACCGTAGCCAGACATTGCCAGATCTACCACTCCATAACCCTTATCCCCAAGTGCTTCATTCCCTCCAAACTCTACAGCCGCCTTTTGATAAAGCTGCCTTACCGGGCCCTTTGTATTTGAATGCCCCTCCCATAAGTTACGACCATTCTCATATATATTATTAGCCCCCTGCGCCATAATCGGGATGCCCGCCAGCGCACACAACGTTCCGACTGAGGCATAGCAAATCCCTGCACCTGTCGCAAATTGGAGAGCCCCCGCGATAACCCCGACACCTTTCCTCCCCACCTCCAGAGACTGATTCATCAGGCTTTTTTGTTCGTTCTTTATTTCCAGCAAACCTTGATCAACACTCTTCTTGCCTTCCTCAACATCCCTGACAATACTCCGCGCGTAATAAGCCACTTCCCGATTGAACTGCAACCTGACAATTCCATCTTTAATATGGCGAGCACTTATCGTGCAGGCCTGATTAGTCAAGTATGCACCCGCCTGACTAACCATCCAGATATCGTGAAACGTCGGATTCTGTTTTTTCTTTTCAATAGTCACCGACCCGCCTCCCAAGTGCTGAAACCACTGGTTCCGGCTTGATGGTGAGTCCAGATAATTTCCCGATATTGAAGCGCAACATGCTCTTGTGCCGCAGCATCAATATGCAAAACAGAATGCGGTACGTCGACGGTGAGGTCAGTAATGATGCAACCTCGAATATCGACGCTGTAGTACTTTTCGTGCCAGCCCGTTGGGGCAATACGGTAAAAATTGATGACACAGTTGAGCTCTTCCCTATTGGAAAGCGCTACCGCCAGTAAAGGAGATGACTTGTCGATATTTTTGGTGATAGCAATCGGGCCGTGACTCGATGCCCTGACGTTTCCGCGGTTGGCCATATTGTGGTGGAAGGACAGCACCATTATCTCGTCGCGGTGCCCGTCCTGGCACTTGTTGCCTATAGAGTCCTGGGTCGAACAGCTTGCAGAGATGAGGCCTTGGGATTTGCCGCTGATGGTCATGTAGCCGTGGTTAGCCATAAGGTAAGCGCCCTGTTGTTTTGAAGGGCACCTTACGAAAAATACAAAATAGGAAATATCGGACGCTTCGCTTTAAACGGTACGAGTAATAAGTAGGAAATTTCACCTTATAGTGCATGCTGGATGCCGGACAGCGCGCTGGATAGGTTCGAGAAGGCCCAACCATGGACCTTGAGGTAGTAAACTGCGCCGATCAACCAGACGCGTGATTTTCGCGTCCGAGAAAACAGAGAGAGCGATCGCTCTGGCAGCTCACCGTCTTCCGCCTGAACCGTGCAGACGACTCCCTGTCAGAACACCAGATGACCCGCTCCAAATAATCGAGACCCGCCCGTGAACCCAGACATGCTCGAATCCGGCCCCTTGGATGCCAAAGTACTCTCCGTCTTTGACTTCGACGGCACCCTGACCCACCACGACAGTTTCGTGCCGTTCCTGAAGTTCGCCTTTGGTAAAGGCGAGTTCATGCGCAGGATGGTGAAGCTGGCGGTGCCTGGCGCGCAGTTTCTGTTGCGCGTGATTAGCCGTGATGAGCTCAAGGCGCAGTTGATCCGCACCTTTATGACCGGCGTGGACAAGGCGTGGGTTCAGCAGAAAGCTGAAGCGTATTGCCAGGCGTATTGGAACAAGTTGATGCGCCCAACCGGGCTGCAATCGGTGGCCGATGAGGTGAAGTCCGGGGCGGTGGTGACGCTGTGTTCGGCGTCGCCGGCGTTGGTGTTGCAGCCGTTTGCGGATCGGCTTGGGATCCGGTTGATTGGTACTGAGCTTGAGGTGGTGGACGGGGTGTTGACGGGCAAGCTCACAGGGAATAATTGCCGGTGTGAGAATAAGGTGCTTCGGCTTGAGGCGGTTTATGGGGATCTGGGGGAGTATCGGCTCAGGGCCTGGGGTGATACGCGCGGGGATCGGGAGTTGTTGGCGGCGGCGCAGGATGCGCATTTTCGGCATTTTCATGGGAAGAAGAAGCGGGCCAGGTTGCAGCGGTGATGCGGGTGGATGGGGTCTGCGGGTAGACCGAGGTGATCCCATCGCAGCCTCGCTGGGGCTCGACAGCTCCCACAGGGGATCTCTGTAGGTTCTAAGGGTGGTGTGAGTTCGTTAGATTGGCGCTTTGAGGTCCACGCCGAGTGCCGTTGCGAAGGCTTTGACCAGCGGGCTTCGTGGGGCGTTGTGGCGCAGGATGAGGTTGAACGGTGTGCTCAGGTGGATCTGCTCCGGGCATAACACGCGCAGGCGCCCTTCTCTCACCAACGGCGCGGCGTAGTGTTCCGGGAGGAAGCCCAGGAAGCGGCCGGTGAGGATGAGGATGGCCACGGCTTCTACCTGGGAGGCCGAGGCGGACTGGCTGTCGTAGCTGACGAAGTTGGCCTTGTCGCTGTGGATCGCATAACGATGGTTGACCACTTCATGCTGGCGCAACACATCTGCGTTGATGTCACTCGCTTCAAACAGCGGATGCCCGACGGCGCAGTACGCGTGGGACTTTTCTTCGTACAGCGAGAAATAATCGAATTCTTCCCGGCGCTGGTACACCGGGACGATGCCGACAATCAGCCGCCCTTCCACCACGCCCCGTTCAACTTCGTCCAGTTGGGAGGCATGTAGGCGCAATCTTATTTTCGGCGATTCTCTATGTAATTTCCCCAGCGCCTTAATAAGCGGCGAATTAACGTCCGATACGGTGTTATCAATAACGCCCACACTAAGGTCGCCAATCAGTTCGTTCTGTGCCGAACTAAGCTTGTCTCTGAAACTGTCTACCGAGGCAAATAATTCAATGGACGCTTGATAGACTAATTTGCCTTCTTCGGTCAGGCCAAATCCTTCGCGCCCTCGCGTACACAGGCGCATGCCGATGCGAATTTCCAGGTCGGAAATCTGTTTGCTGATTGCCGCCAGGCCCACGTTCAGCTCATTCTGCGCCGCGCTGAAGCCGCCCGCTTCGACCACCGCCTTGAACACCCGCAGCAATTTGAAGTCCAGGCCGCTGAGTTGCAGGGGCGGTCTTGTGCCGGGTTTTGGCGGTATGTTTCCAGAATTGGAAAGTGGGGTTTCCATAATACGTGTTGACCTCAAGTGCCATATTCAACAGGCTTTGACCTACTCCATGAACATCGCCGGGCGGCAATAATGAACATACTTAACCGCCCTTGGCAACCTTGAATATAGCGGGTTGAACAGCTCTTACCGGCTGATTTAACGCCCATAAAAACCTGACACTTCGATCAGGACTTTTTCGTTTTGCTACTGCCCTCCGAATCCATAAGGCCAAGCCACGTCCACCGGGCTTGTCACTTCTAAAAACAAGCGTGAGGAATACCATGTCTCAGCCCACCGATCGCCTCTGGGGTGCTCGTTTCAAGTCCGGCCCGTCCGCTGCTTTGGCGGCGCTGTCCCGTTGCCCCGAGCGCTATTTTCGCCTGACGCCCTACGACCTGGCCGGCTCCCGGGCCCATGCCCGTGAGTTGCAGCGGGCCGGGTTGCTGGATGAGTCGGAAACCTTGCGCACCCTGGAAGCGCTGGACCGCATCGGTGAGGACTTCGCCGCAGGCCGCCTGCACCCGACGCTGGATGACGAGGATGTGCACACCTTCATCGAGCGGGTGTTGACCGAGCGTTTAGGCGCCCTGGGCGGCAAGTTGCGCGCCGGGCGTTCGCGCAATGATCAGACGGCCAACGATTTGCGCCTGTTCCTGCGGGATCACGCGCGCACCATCACCACCGAGGTGTTGGGGTTGCAGCAGGCGCTGGTGGACCAGGCCGAGCAGCATATCGAGAGCATCTGCCCGGGCTTCACCCACTTGCAGCAGGCGCAGCCGATTGTGTTCGCCCATCACTTGCTGGCCCATGCGCAATCGATGCTGCGGGATGTGCAGCGCCTGGTGGATTGGGATGCGCGTACGGCGTTGTCGCCGTTGGGTGCAGCGGCGATGGCGGGCTCGGCGATTGCGCGCCAGCCGGAGCATTCGGCCAAGGAGATGGGTTACACCGGGCCGTGCGAAAACTCGATTGATGCTGTAGCCAGTCGTGACCACGTGGCGGAATTTCTGTTTGTGGCGGGCATGCTCGGGGTGAATATTTCACGGCTGTCGGAGGAGTTTTGCCTGTGGTCGTCGCGGCAGTTTCGCTGGGTGCAGTTGGACGATGCCTACGCCACTGGTAGCTCGATCATGCCGCAGAAGAAGAACCCGGACATTGCCGAACTGGCGCGGGGTAAGGCTGGGCGTTTGATTGGCAACCTGACCGGGTTGATGTCGACGCTCAAGTCGTTGCCGCTGTCGTACAACCGCGATTTGAGTGAAGACAAGCACAGCGTGTTGGACAGCGTGGATACCTTGCTGCTGGTGCTGCCGGCGATGGCCGGGATGGTCGCGACGATGAAGGTGCAGGTGGAAGAGCTGCGGCGTCAGGCGCCGATGGGTTTCACCCTGGCGACGGAGGTGGCGGATTGGTTGGCCACTCGTGGTGTGCCGTTCAAGGAAGCCCATGAGATTACCGGCGCGTTGGTGCAAGCCTGTGAGAAGCATGAGATTGAATTGTGGGAAGCCTCGCCGGCGTTGCTGGCGGAGGTGGATACGCGGCTGACGCCGGAAGTGCGTGAGTGCCTGACCCTGGAAGCGGCGATTGCAGCGCGCAGTGGTTGGGGTGGTACGGCGCCGGAGCGGGTCAGGGAGCAGATTGGGCGGTTGAAGGTGGCGTTGGCTGCGCAACTGAAGTGGGCAGAAACCTACACCGGCTTTCGAATTTAAAGATCGTTCCCACGCTCTGCGTGGGAACGCCTCTTGTGACGCTCCGCGTCACGCTTTTGGGACGCAGAGCATCCCTTGCTGCATTCCCACGCAGAGCGTGGGAACGATCAGTGTATTCAGTTGTTTTGGAGAGTCACCATGAAACAAACCCCGGCAGAGCGCTTGCAAGCCGAGCGCCAGCAGACCGAGAACCAGTTCGATATCACGAAGTACGAGCATGTGCCCCGTCGCTATTACGGTCGCATGGTGTTCGCCACTTTGATCGTGGTCGCACTGGCCGCCTTGTTGCGGGCATTCGCCAACGGTCAGATCGAATGGTCCTACATCGGTCAGTTCCTCACGTCCGAGGCGATCATCTGGGGCCTGGTGAACACCATCATCATGTCGATCCTGGCCATGGCGCTGGGTGTGGTGATCGGGGTGATCACGGCGATCATGCGCATGTCGGCCAACCCGATCCTGCGCTACGTGGCCATCACCTACACCTGGCTGTTTCGTGGCACGCCGCTGATTCTGCAGCTGCTGCTGTGGTTCAACCTGGCGCTGATTTTCCCGGTGATCGCGATTCCCGGCCTGTTCAGCATCGACACCGTGGACCTGATGACGCCGTTCGTGGCCGCCCTCCTCGGCCTGAGCATCAACCAGGGTGCCTACACCGCCGAAGTGGTGCGCGCCGGCCTGTTGTCGGTGGACACCGGCCAGTATGAAGCCGCCAAGTCCATCGGCATGCCGAGCCTTCAGGCGCTGCGTAGGGTGATTCTGCCCCAGGCGATGCGGGTGATCATTCCGCCTGTAGGCAACGAGTTCATCAGCATGGTGAAAATGACCAGCCTGGCGAGTGTGATCCAGTACTCGGAGCTGCTGCACAACGCGCAAAACATCTACTACGCCAACGCCCGGGTCATGGAGCTGCTGATTGTTGCCGGCATCTGGTACCTGGCGGTGGTGACTGTTCTTTCATTCGGTCAGAGCCGCCTCGAGCGTCGTTTTGCCCGCGGCGCCGGCAAGCGTTCGTAAGCCCTGACTGAGGAGATTTGCCCCATGAGAAGCATCGTCAAGGCCGTGAACCTGAACAAGTATTACGACCAGTATCACGCGCTGCAGGACATCAACCTGGAAGTCGAACAAGGCGAAGTGCTGTGCATTATCGGCCCGTCCGGTTCCGGCAAAAGTACCCTGCTGCGCTGCGTCAATCAGCTGGAAAAAATCGACAAGGGCGGCCTGTGGGTCGACGGCGAACTGGTGGGTTACCGGGTGGTCGGCAACAAGCTGCATGAGTTGAATGAATCACAGATCGCCCGTCAGCGCCTGGCCACCGGCATGGTGTTTCAGCGCTTCAATCTGTTCCCGCACATGACCGTGTTGCAGAACATCATCGAAGGCCCGTGCCAAGTGCTCAAGCGCTCGCCCAAGGAAGCCACCGAGGACGCGTTGGAGTTGTTGGCCCGCGTCGGCCTGGCGGACAAGCGCAATGCCTACCCGGTGGAATTGTCCGGCGGCCAGCAACAGCGTGTGGCGATTGCCCGTGCGTTGGCGATGCGTCCCAAGCTGATGCTGTTTGACGAACCCACGTCAGCCCTCGACCCGGAGCTGGTAGGAGAAGTGCTGTCGGTGATGCGCGATTTGGCCACCACCGGCATGACCATGATTGTGGTCACCCATGAATTGGGCTTCGCCCGCGAAGTGTCCAACCGCATGGTGTTTATGGATGCCGGCCAGATTGTGGAAGCCGGCAGCCCGGAAGAAATTCTAATAAGCCCACAAAACCCGCGTACCCAAAGCTTTATTTCTGCCGTTCGCACTTAACTAAAAAACTAACGAGAACGCCCCCATGAAAAATCTGTTTCTTCCAAGTTTGCTCGTAGGCCTGATGGCCTCCACTTCGGTTTTGGCGGCATTGCCGGCAGCGATCAAGGACAAGGGTGAGATCAGCGCGGCCATCGTGCCGAACTACCCGCCGATGGATTTCAAGGACACCGCCACCAACAAACTCACCGGCCTGGACTTTGACCTGGGCAACGCCCTGGCCGAGCGCCTGGGGGTGAAGATCAAGTGGCAGGAAACCGGCTTCGAACAGATGCTCAGCGGCCTGACCACCAAGCGTGTGGACATTGTGCTGTCGGGCATGACCGACACCGCCGAGCGTCAGAAGTCGGTGACCTTCATCGATTACTTCACCAGCGGCCCGCAGCTGTACACCCTGGCCAAGCGCGAAGACCTCAAGGAGTTGACTGACCTGTGCGGTAAAAAAGTCGGCACCAGCCGACGTACCACCTGGCCGTCGGAAATTGCCGCGTGGAGCAAGGAAAACTGCGAAAAGGCCGGTAAGCCAGCCATCGTGGTGATTGGCACCGAGGGCTCGGCGGATGCGCGGGCGCAGTTGCAACAGAACCGTCTGGATGCGGCGATGCAGGGCAGCGAAACCATTCCTTACCTGATGTCGCTGGACAAGGGTAAGTACAAGCCGGTGGGCCTGGCGATTTCCAAGCAGTTCACGGGGCTTGGGATTGAGAAAAGCAATACTGAGTTGGTCACGGCCATCAGTGAGGCACTGCAGGGTATGATCGATGATGGGACCTACGGCAAGATCCTGAAGAAGTGGGACCTGGAGCAGGGAGCGGTGGAAAAAATCAGCATCAATGCCGGCCAGTAACACCCCATAACCCTGTGGGAGCCGGGCTTGCCCGCGATGAGGGCGTGTCAGTCGATATTTCCAGTGGCTGACACACCGCAATCGCGGGCAAGCCCGGCTCCCACAGGGATCAACTGTGTATGAAAGATCATCGTCAGCCCCAAGAATAAGGACATCTGCCCCACCGTGGCCACGTACTCCCTGGTAATCCGCCGCCTGATGATCTGCTCGGTGACCATCGTCGTCAGCCGCGCCATGACCAGCCCGTTGCTCGCCCTGTTGCTCAGCACCCGCCTGGGCCTCAACCAGCAGGACATCGGCTTGCTGATGGGCATCGCCGTGTTCATCGCCACCCTGCTGGGCCTCTACGGTGGCTACATCATCGACCGCCTGGAAAAGCGCAAGCTGCTGATCCTGGCGATGCTCTCAAGCTCCATCGGTTTTCTGTTGCTGACCTTTGCCAGCAACCTGTACCTGACCACCCTGACCCTGGTGATCACCGAGGCCGCGTCGGCGCTGTTCCTGATCGGCTCCAAGGCGATCATCAGCGAGAACCTGCCGGTGGGCCAGCGGGCCAAGGTGTTTTCCCTGCGCTACACCCTGACCAATGTCGGCTACGCCACCGGCCCGATGCTCGGCGTGGTGATTGCCGGCCAGATGCCCCTGGCACCGTTCCTGATCGCCAGCGCGATTGCCTTTGGCAGCCTGTTCCTGATGATCGGCATCCCGCCGACCCAGCGCGACGACAGCAACAAACCCTTAAGTTTTCTCAGCACCCTGCGGACCCTGCGCAGCGATCGCACCTTGATCCTGTTTACCAGCGGCAGCCTGTTGAGCACCATTGTCCACGGGCGCTACACCCTGTATCTGTCGCAGTTTCTGCTGGTGGCCTACAAGCCGGAAAACGCGCTGAAAATTCTCTCTGCGGTGCTGGCGTGCAACGCCATTACGGTGATCCTGATGCAGTACCAGATCGGCCGCTTCCTCAAGCGCGAACAACTGCGCTACTGGATCGTGCTCGGCACCTCGCTGTTTATTGCCGGGTTGATCGGCTTCAGCATGGCGGACGGCTTGGTGTCGTGGTGTGTCGCGATGTTTGTGTTCACCCTCGGGGAGATGATCATCTACCCCTCCGAATTCCTGTTTATCGACACCATCGCCCCGGACGCCCTGCGCGGCAGTTATTACGGCGCACAAAACCTGGCGGCATTTGGCGGCGCCTTGAGCCCGGTGATCTGCGGCTACCTGCTGATCAATGCATCGCCCGCCTCGATGTTCTATGTACTCAGCGGGCTGACGGCGGTGGGAGGCACCTTGTGTTTCCTGAGTGGCCGGCGTGTGGTGGTCCGTGCGTAATTTCTACTGATATTTGCTCGATATCCCGCTATTAATAGCGAAATCTCTCACGGACCCGAGCCCCATGAAATTCGACACGGCCTACAGCCTGAGTCTCGACGACAAGCTGTCGATCTATGACGTGCGCGACCTGAATTTCGACGAAACCGCCGCCTTCGACTCCGACAAGGACAGTTTCCTGTGCCCCAACGATGAATGCCGGGCGGCGTTTGCGGCGGGCAATGTGCTGGGCACCTTCAATGCGAAAAACGTCAATTACCTGCGCACGCCACACTTCAAGAACATCCCCAGTACCCGGCATATCGAGGGCTGCCGTTACGCCATCCGCCATGCCGGAAAAGGTGAAGCAGAGGATGGGCCGGAGGAAAATTTCCCGTCGGAATTTGTCCTGACGCGACGCCAGTACGAACGCAAAACCCCGGTTATCGGTGCCGAGGGCGGCACCCCACAAGAACCACCGAAAACGCCGGCAACCCGCAATGCCTTGTCTCACAGCTCAAGCGATACCCCCCCGGACAAGACCAGCGTCTTCGCCCACCCGGTGGAATGCTACGTATCGAATATCGACGACAAGGAAAAGCTGAAAAGCATGCCCTTGAAGATCGGCGATCACACCGCGACCTACTGGACGATTTTCAAGAAGATCGAATACCTGCAAGACAACAAAGGCCTGATCTACTGGGGCAAGATCAAGGAGATCAAGGACTACACCAGCAGCTTTCGCATCGACTTCGAAAAGAAAGCCTGGCTCGACAAGAAGCCCTACTCCATCAATGTTTACCTGAGCAAAAAACTGATCGAGAACTACCGCAAGCGCAAGGCGTTCCTGGAGCAGATCAAGGCGGCGGTTGACAGTGATCGAGCGCTGTATTGCTTCTTCTACGGGGTGACGCCGGAGCTGAAACAGGTGCCAAGCAAGAAAAACCCCGAGCAGACGTTCGGGGTGTTCAGTGCCAATATCCAGAACCTGGATCACCTGATTATCCGCGAGGCGCCGGGGTTGGGAGAACGGTAATGCGACTCCAGGTCAGGCCCTTCGGCTGAATAGACGGTACTTTTCACGTGCAAGTGCGGCGCCCGCAGGGTCCAAGCCGCCTACCGTGACCAACCAATGAATCAGCATTTCCTCATCCGGCCAATGAAGCCCCTTCACATCTTTCAAGCTTCGAGGCGTATGGTTGATTCGAGCGTCGTAATGCAGAGCGCTCCAAGGCATTGCGGCAAGATCCACGCCTTCTGCGTCCATCTCAAAATTCCGCAATATTTCGTTGATTTGAGTCTGCGCACTCCGATCACCCCGCTGCTGCTGGCAGTACGACTCGACCAAACTGACGAATTGCTGCTCAGGCACCGACGGATCAACCAAATCCAAAACATCAGACTTTAAGGCGAGATCCAAAACACCACTCATCCAGCGATTAATAAAGGTGTGCACGAAGCCATCGGCATCGGCCTTTTTCATATCAAAAAACAGCATGCAATAGCGGGTTTTCAGATGTATCGCCAACAGCACATGTTTACGTTGAACCGTCGCGGCATGGACCAGCCACTGATGAGGGGCGGCGTACAGGTCATCGCCCTGGCTTTCTTGTGGCAGCGGTTTTTGAACCGGGGTAATTTTTTTGCCTTTGTGAACCCGGCTAAAAAAATCACCAGCCGCCTGCGTACAATTAAAACTTAGCATCAAGATACTTCCTGAACATTTGTACTGAAGTCATAGACAAGACTCTCAGTCGCGTTGTACGTGTGCAGCAACCCACTCGATTTCGTAACGCTGCCTGACCGCGTAGCCAATAGCGCTCAATGTCTCTTCGCTTAATACCGACAACTCTGAATCACTCAACAAGTCATGCCTGATCATTTGCGCGAGGCTTTCGCGGGCTTTCGAGCGACTGTAGAGATCAAACATTCGGACGACATCGTTATCGCGATCCCTGGTGAGGCGATACAGTGTCCTGTACCGAGCCTCGGCAGAAAGCGTTTCGCGCTCGCTGATGGTCTTTGCATCAGCCAGTACGCCTAGGTAAAAGCGTTCAAGCGCCAATGCCCTGAGGACTTTGTACTTCTTCCAATCGCTTTCGGAAATGGACATCACATTCCCCGGTCACTTTCTTTTGAATAAAGAAGTAACCCTAGCCTGCGGCTGAGAGAACGCAAAATCCACTAGTGTCAGACCAGCATGCTCACCATCACCACGCCCAACAACCCGATATACACCCGCGCATGCAGTGCATCCGGGATGCGGCCGATCCACGGTGTGGCCAGGCGAATGCCCAGCAGCGAGCCCAGGGTGAGGATGGCAAACGCCAGCAAGTCGACATAGCCGACAAACCACGCGCCCAATTCCACCTTGGCGAATCCTGCCATGAGCATGTAGGTAAACGTACCGGCCAACGCCACCGGAACACTCAAGGGGTTGGCCATGGACGTGGACTGGGACATGCTCAAGCCGCAACGGCGCAACAATGGCACGGTCATCACGCTGCCGCCCACCCCGAGGAAGGTGGCGATCAGGCCAATGGCGATGCCGCCGCCCGTCACTTCCGCGCCGCTCAGGCGTCGTGGCTGGAGCCTGTCGTCCTGGCTGAGAAAGCCCCTGCGCAGCAGGCAATCGACGATGGTGACGGCCAGGTAGGCGATAAAGGCGTACCGCATGAAATCGCCACTGGCGAACATCGCAGCACCGGCGCCCAGCACGGCGCCGATCCCAATGTACCCGCCCAACGGCCACAGGTAATGGCGAATCAGATTACCTTTGCGACGGTGTTTTCCGGTGGCAAGCAGCGCGTTGACGATCATCACGCAGGTGGAGGTGGCGACCGCGATATGCATCGCCGATGCACTCACGCCCGCGTCGTGGCTGAGCTTGAGCATGCCGTACAGCAACGGCACCACTACGAACCCGCCGCCGAAGCCGAACAGCACCGCCGTCACGCCGGTCATGCAGCCGAACAGTGCCAGTAATAGATAGAACATCGAGAATCGCCTTCAGCCTCAGGGAGAGCTGTCGACGATAGAGATTCAAGGCTTGGCCCGCTTGCGCAAGTCGGCCAATAATGTGCGAGATATTGCCACTTCCGGAATCAGCTCCATGCGCAACGTTTCCATCGCTCAACTCGACCTGACGCCGCGAACGGTGGTGGCAATCGGCACCGATTATCCCCACGGCTATCTGCTCAAGCGCCACAGCCACCGGCGCGGGCAGTTGTTGTATGGCGCCACCGGGGTGATGCAAGTCAGCACCCAGCAAGGCAACTGGGTTGTGCCGCCCCAGCGTGCGGTGTGGATTCCCGCCCAGGTGCCCCATGAAGTGCTGATGATCGGTGTGTCGACGCGCAGCCTGTATATCGAACCGCACGCGGTCACCGACTTGGGCGCCAGCTGCCACGTCATCACCGTTTCACCCCTGATGCGCCAGTTGCTGATGGAGGCGGTGGAGCTGCCGCTGGAATACGACGAGGCCGGGCGCGACGGTACGCTGGTCAGCCTGCTGTTGCATGAACTGGCCCGCGCCACGCACTTGCCCTTGCATATCCCGCTTCCGGAGGACCCACGCCTGCTTGCCCTGTGCCTGGCGTTTCTGCAGCGGCCGGACGTGCACCAGTCACCGATTCAGTGGGCTGAACAATCGTACCTGAGCCTGCGCACCTTCAGCCGGCATTTTCGCCAACACACCGGCTTGAGTTTCGTGCAATGGCGCCAACGAGCGTGCGTGGTGCAGGCCCTGGCACGCCTGGCCAGCGGCGAGACCGTCACCCGGATCGCCCTGGACCTGGGCTATGAAAACCCGGCGGCGTTTTCCAGCATGTTCCGGCGAGTGCTTGGCCAGTCGCCGAGCACCTACCTGGACGGGGCGAAATAGACCGGCGGCAACCCTCTCGAAACCATCCAGTTGATGAGCGGTAGAAACAACTGTACAAAAACACAGTATAGTTTGCCTTCCCCCGTCGAACCTGGAGAAAGCCCATGTCCTCTCTGGCAATGAGCAACACCGTAGAACAGCAGATCGTCCTTCATCAATTCACCCCACGGCACAGCGTCCAGGCCCGCCTGATGCTGGGCTGGAGCCGGGAAGACCTGGCCCGGGAAGCGGATGTGGAAGTGGACGCCCTTCAACGTTTTGAAAGCCATGGCGATGTGGACGATGAAGTCCGCCTGAGTGTGGCGTTTCGTCTGGAGGCTGAAGGGTTGGTGTTTTTCCCGGGGTTTGCGCCGGGGTGGGGGATGAATGTGCGGGGCCGCGCCAGCACTCCGGCACAACCTGCCACCAAAGGAATCATCTCCAGGTTTCTGGATTCAACAGCGGCATCCATTGACCCAACAACACCTCAGCCCAATGGTGCGTAGCGCGCAAGGCCATCAACTCACGCCTGCAACTGCAACGCCCGAAGGATCATTTGTGGCGGCTGGCCAAACGCCCGCAAAAAGGCCCGACGCATGCGTTCCGGGTCACCGAAGCCTGTCTCCCGGGCGACGACGTCGATGGAGTGGCTGCCGGATTCGAGCATCAAGCGCGCGGCTTCAATGCGCAGGTGTTCCACTGCCTTGCCCGGTGATTGGCCGGTTTCGGCGCGGAACAGTCGGCTGAATTGGTGTAAACGCAGGCTTCCTGATTGCCTGGGAGACCTGTTCATCATCGCGGCGTCTGCGCCGACAATACCAACCGACAGCCTTGCGCCAGCGCAGCCAGACCATCGCCGGCCCAATAAGCGCCATAGAACCACACAAACGTTGAAACCCCATCCGGGCCAGTACCGGTGGGTAGACGTATCCTTGGGTTACCCGCAGTGGCTGCTTGATGAAAGGCGGCACTTTGCGCATCGGACACCAACCCATCGAGCCGATTTTCCGTGACCCGATCGTTAATTTCGTTGCCAGGGTCCAGGGTGAAATGACGCGTGTCATCCGTCAGCCGCGCATGCACGGGCACCAACTCCGCACCGGCTGTACGCAGTACGTTCAGTACCTGAGCAAAGTGCGCGCTGTGTTCGATCGTTTCCCGAACATCACCTGCAACATATTCACTGGCAAAACCAATGCGGCTGCCCGCCAACGGCCGTGTGTTGATCAGATGACCCGCATCGGCGACCGGCGGGACCTCCACCATCACCGGCCCCTCAGGGTCAACGCCGCTGAGGGCGATCAGTGATAACGAAGGGTCGCGCACGGTGCGCATCATGGGGCCGGGGATATCGAACCGGGGGCCGTAGCCGCTCGGGGAGTCAAACTCCAGGCCGCTCGGGTGATCGATGGAGCTGACGATTGCACCGCCCATATCAGCGCCAAACACGACGCCCTTGCTGACGGTCGGAGCGCAAGCCGGGGGAACAGAACTGTCCCCCGAGACTGTCTGTTTGAACACACAGAACGCGCCCGACGCTGTGACCTTCCTACTCTTGTCGTCCATATACGCCCACGCCTCGAAACTGATTTTCGAAGGATGATTGCATCCTTTTATCGAGACGGCTGTAGGTCGGAAACACTCTGCAACTCAGCAGTGGGACTGCATCTAAATAGCTATCACCCGCCGACGTGTTGCTCGTTACCTGCGTGCTCGACTTCCAGCCACCAGGCCTGCCCGCGCTCCGGCTGATTGAGCATGAACGCCTGCCCCATCGCCGGCGTGGTGATCGACACATTACGCTCCCACGCCAGCGCCATGATCCGGTCGAACGGTTCGTGCCACGCATGAAACGCCAGGTCAAAGGTGCCGTTGTGGATCGGCAGCAACCAGCGGCCCTTCAGGTCAATGTGCGCCTGCAGGGTTTCTTCCGGTTGCATGTGAACGTGGGGCCAGTCGACGTTGTAAGCACCGGTTTCCATCAGGGTCAGATCAAACGGACCGTACTGCTCGCCGATGCGCTTGAAGCCTTCGAAATAGCCGGTATCGCCGCTGAAGAAAATCCGCCGCGGGCCGTCGATCATCACCCACGAACACCACAGCGTCTGGTTGCCATCGAACAGGCCACGCCCGGAAAAGTGCTGGGCCGGCGTGGAAACAAAGCGAATCCCGTCCACTTCAGTGCCCTGCCACCAATCCAGTTGCCGCACCTTGCTGGCATCCACGCCCCACTTGACCAACGTATCGCCCACGCCCAGCGGCGCGAGGAAATAGCGGGTCTTGTCCGCCAGTTGCACCACCGCCTTGTGGTCCAGATGGTCGTAGTGGTTGTGGGAAAGAATCACCGCCTCGATCGGCGGCAGGTCTTCAAGGCTGATCGGCGGTTGGTGGAAACGCTTGGGGCCGGCCCAACTGAACGGCGAAGCACGCTCGGCGAACACCGGGTCGGTCAGCCAGAACTTGCCGCGCATTTTCAGCAGGACGGTGGAGTGCCCAAGGCGGAACACGCTGTGGTCGGGGGCGGCGAACAGTTGCTCACGGGTCAGCGGCTGCACCGGGATCTCACCCACCGGCCGCGTGCTGCGGGGCTTCTGGAAAAACATCTTCCACATGATGCCCAAGGTCTTGCCCAAGCCGCCATGCTGGATGGGCTTCTGATTGGTGAAGTGACCTTGCTGTTGTTCGGAAGACTTGGGCGCTGAAGAAGAACTGTCGAGACGGGTTGAGATCGTGGCCATTACCGAGGAACTCCTGCAGACTGCTCTTTAAATTACACTGCACAGTGTAGTTTCTAGATTGCAACAAAACGCGGAGCAAGTAAACTACCGAGTGTAATTTTCCCTTCAGAGCCGAAATCCCCCCATGACTGCACCTCAGCGCCTCACCGACCGTAAACGCGAAGCCATCGTGGCAGCCGCCATCGCCGAGTTTCGTGACAACGGTTTCGAGGTCACCAGCATGGACAAGATCGCCGCCACCGCGGGGGTTTCCAAACGCACGGTGTACAACCATTTTCCCAGCAAGGAAGAACTGTTCGCCGAGATCCTGCATCAACTGTGGGCCAGCAGCGTGGCGCAACTGGACGTCAGCTACGCCAGCGACCGCCCGCTGCGTGAGCAACTGCGCGGGTTGCTGCAGGCCAAGATGGCGATGATGTCGGACGCCAACTTCCTCGACCTGGCCCGCGTGGCAATTGCCGCCACCATCCACTCCCCGGAACGCGCCCAGGACATGGTCAACCGCTTGAGCAAGCGCGAAGAAGGGTTCACCCAATGGGTGCGCGCCGCCCAGGAAGACGGCCGGCTGCGTTGCACCGACCCGTGCTTCGCCGCCCACCAGGTGCAAAGCCTGCTCAAGGCTTTTGCCTTCTGGCCACAGATCACCCTCGGCCAGCCAACCCTGGACGCCGACGCCCAGGCGAACGTCATCGAGTCGGCCATCGACCTGTTCCTGGCGGGCTATGAGGTCGTGCCGCAGCACTGACCTGTTGCAGGAACGACATCCAAGGTCGTTTTTTGTCAGATTCGCCCTGTGCCCTTTGCAAATGGCTTGGAAGGACACTGATTATTCCCACGCGAATAACTGACAATATTCACACGTATTATCCGACCAGTGGTTTTCCCGATCACGTGTGCCGTCGTACCTGCAAAAAAGAATCGACCCAGGAATTTATGGAAAACCAACGAGGCAAAGGGCTGTCATTTGCCAGACGTATCTACAGGCCAAGGATCATCGGCCTGGGCATCGGCTGCATCAGCGTCATCGCTGCGCTTTACCCACTGCACATGCCTGGCTGGGTCTGGGCGTTGCTGCTGTTCAATGGTTTTGGTTGGGCGCACCTGGCGTATCAACTGTCCACTCGCTCCGACTTCCCCTACAAGGCGGAACGACGAAACCTGCTGTACGACTCGTTGCTCGGCGGATTCTGGGCGGCCACCACCCAATTCACGCCCCTCACCGCCGTGACCATCCTGTCGATGATGACCATGAACAACGTCGCCGCCGGCGGCAAACGCCTGTTCCTCCACGGGATAGTCGCGCAGCTGGTGGGCATCGGCGTGTCATGGCTGTTATTCGGCATCACGTTCAACCCCGACGTCAGCCTGGTCCAGGTCTACGCCTGCCTGCCCATGCTGACGCTGTATCCCATGGCGCTGGGCATGGTCTGCTACCGCCTGGCGATCAAGTTGTCGGAACACAAACGTGCCCTGAGCGCCCTGAGCCGCACCGACAGCCTTACCGGCCTGCTCAATCACGGTTCGTGGAAAGACCTGCTGCACCTGAAGTTTCACAAGTGCCAGCAACAACAGGTCCACGCCACTATTGCGCTGATCGACATCGATCATTTCAAGCAAATCAACGACAGCTACGGGCACATCATCGGCGACCAGGTTCTGCGCCAACTGAGCCTGGAGCTGCGCCGCAACCTGCGGGAAAACGACCTGGCCGGGCGTTACGGCGGCGACGAATTCTGTGTGATTCTTCCGGACATGCCCATGGAACAGGCGGCGCAAGTCATGGAACGCATGCGCGAGGTGTTCAGTAATTACCGTAACCCGGAAATCCCGGAGTTGCGGGTCAGCCTGAGCATTGGCCTGGCGTCTTTTCAAAGCACCTTCACCGACGCGGCCATGTGGCTCAACGCAGCGGACCGCGCGCTGTATGCGGCCAAGGACACTGGCCGTAACCGCGTGAATATCAGCGACTATGTGGTCGCTCATAGCGCTTGAATCCCGCGAACTGCACCTCGTCTGAATTAAGCGCAGCTACCACCGACCGATAGCATAATGCCGCCATTGGTCGGTCGCCGTAGAACTTCTTGCCGACCATACGACTCAGAACCCGCTGTTCCACCCTCTGTCAGCACAAGGAAGCTGGCAATGAGCACGTTCGCCGTAGGCTTGAGCCATACGGTGGCAGGCGCCCCCATGGATACCCCTGACGCTTGCTTCCCCCGAGCACACGACCATGCTATTCAACGCCCATAAAAAAACCATCAGTACCTTGCAAGCCACCCTTGCCCAGCAAGCCAGCCTTCTCGACGCCATCGACCGCTCCATGGCGGTGATCGAATTCGACCTGCAAGGCACGGTCCTGCGAGCCAATGAGAACTTTCTCAAGGCCATGGGTTACACCGCCGATCAAGTGGTGGGCCAGTCCCACCGGCTGTTCTGTCCCCCGGCCTTTGCCCGCAGCGCCGAGTACGGCCAATTGTGGACACAACTGCGCAACGGCCAATTCCAGTCCGGCACCTTCGAACGGGTGACCAGCAGCGGCCAGCCGATCTGGCTGGAAGCCAGTTACAACCCGGTGCGCGACGAATCCGGCAACGTGGTGAAAGTGGTGAAGTACGCCATGGACGTCACCTCGAAAATGCAGGCGGAGAGCGAAGCCAACGCCAAGTTGCAGGCCATCGACCGCGCCATGGCGGTGATCGAGTTCAACCTCGACGGCACCATCATCAGCGCCAACCAGAATTTCCTGCAGCGCATGGGCTACAGCCTGGCGCAGGTCCAGGGCAAGCATCACCGCATGTTCTGCACACCGGAGCTGGCCAACAGCAGCGCCTACAGCGATTTCTGGCAACGGCTGAACCAGGGCGATCTGTTCAACGGCCAGTTCGAACGCATCGACAAAAACGGCCATGTGGTGTGGCTGGAAGCCAACTACAACCCGGTGTACGACGCCAGCGGGCGCCTGTGCAAGGTGGTGAAGTACGCTTCCGACGTCACGGCCATGGTGGAAAAACACGCCGCCGACGCCCAAAGCGCGACCCAGGCTTATCACATCTCGCTGCAAACCCGGGACTTCGCCGAAAAAGGCGCCGAGGTGATCCAGCAGACCGCCACGGGCATGCGCGAGATTGCCGCCAACATCGACGGTTCTTCCGCGCTGATCGCCAAGCTGGGCGAGCGTTCGCAGCAAATCACCGCCATCGTCAACACCATTCGCGGGATCGCCGACCAGACCAACTTGCTGGCCTTGAACGCCGCCATCGAAGCCGCCCGCGCCGGCGAGCAAGGGCGCGGCTTTGCAGTGGTAGCCGATGAAGTGCGGCAGTTGGCGGCGCGCACCAGCGGCTCAACGGCGGAGATTTCGTCGATGATCGAGATGATCCAGAGCGAAACCCGCCAGGCCATCGACAGCATGGACGGCACCCGCGACCGCGCCGCCCAGGGCGTGGACCTGGCCAACCAGGCCGGCACCGTGATCCTGCAAATTCGCGAAGGCGCCAGCGAGGCGGTGCAGGCGGTGAGCGCGTTTGCCAATGAACGGGGCAACAGGTAAGCGACAGGCTTCTTCATGTGCCTGGTGGAGGGCTCGGTCTATAGTGGTGGCTTGTCTTACACCACGGATTCGAGCCCGCCATGACCCCGGACAAACCTGACGCCAAAGTTGACCACCTGCGTTTTCATCGTAAACACGCCCATCTCGAACCGACCTTCGGTAATGACACCTTTGCGCTGAAAGCCGAAGCCTTCGCGCGCTTCTTTGGCACCCCGACATTCCTGGGGGCGCAAACGGCAATCGTGATTCTGTGGGTCGTGCTCAACGTGACCGGCATCACACACTTTGACGTGTATCCGTTCATTCTCTTGAACCTGGCGTTCAGCCTGCAATCGGCCTATGCCGCGCCGCTGATCCTGCTGGCCCAGACCCGCCAGGCCGCACGGGACAAGGCCCAATCCGACGCCGACGCCCAGCACCGCGAAGCCCTGGCCGTGGCCAACACCGAACGCCAGGCCCAGGCAGCGCAAACCACCAAGCAATTGCTGGAACTGCTGGAGCAGAACACCAAACTCACCGAGATGACCAAGCAACTGACCGAACGCATCGAAGGGTTGACCACCGAGATGCACGAGCACTTCGTGCGCAAAACCTGACCCTGCCAGCTCCCACAGTCAGTGATCCGGCAAGCGCACATGCTGGCCCAACTGATCGAATAACGTGACCACCGAGCGCAGCGCCCGGCAATCGGGGCGTGTCAGCAGCCACAGGGCCGTGTCATGCCCTGTCAGCGGCGGGCTCAACGGTTGCAGGCCTGCGCCCAGCAAGTAATCCGGTAATGCCGCCACACCGAGTCCCGCGCGCACCAGTTCGGTCACCGAGACCATGCTGTTGCAGCGATAGGCCGGCATCACCCCGGGCAAGTACTGGCGCCGCCAGGTGACGGTGGGATGGTCCGGCAGAAAGTCATCCGGCGCGATCCAGCTCAGGGCGGCCAGCTCCTTGCCTGCATGCTGGCGGGCATAGTCGGCACTGGCACACACCCGATACGACACCGTGCCCAGGCAACGTCCTACCAGATGCTCGGGCGGAGTCTTGGTCAGGCGCAGGGCGATATCCGCATCGCGGCGGCTGAGATTGGCAAAGTCATTGGAGGTGCTCAGCTCCAGGGTCAGCGCCGGGTAGCCAGGCATAAACTGCGCCAGGGCCGGCAACAACAGTGACTGCAACACCGAATCCGTACAGGTCAGGCGTACCGTGCCGCTGATGACTTCACCGCCCTGCTCCACCCCCACACGCGCCGCCTCCAGCGCTTGTTCGGCACGTTCGGCCTGCTCGGCGAGCGTGGTGGCCAAGGTGGTGGGCAGGTAGCCGGCGCGGCTTTTTTCGAACAGCGGCTGGCCCAGCGCCGCCTCCAGCCGCCGCACCGCGCGAAAAACCGTAGACACATCCACCCGCAGCAACGCCGCCGCCCGTGCGAGCGTGCCACCCCGCACCAGGGCGAGAATCAGGGAAAGGTCGGGGTAGTCGACCTGATAGTGCGCGGCTGCATTGAACATGTGGGCTAACGCCAATATTGATTGCGTGAACGCCAATCTATAGTGAGCGCCAGGACTCAACAAGCCACGGATACCCTTGATGAATAAAACCACCCTGCACCTGGCCCTGATCGGCGACTACGATCCACACGTCACCGCCCACCAGGCCATTCCCTTGGCGTTGCAACAGGCCGGCGCGGCGTTGGGCCTGACGGTGCGGTTCGACTGGCTGGCCACCGACACGATCAAATCCACCGAACACTTGCAGCACTACGATGGCTTCTGGTGCGTTCCCGCCAGCCCTTACCGTGACCTCGACGGCGCCCTGCTGGCCATCCGTTATGCCCGCGAACAGCGGCGCCCGTTCCTCGGCACCTGCGGCGGTTTTCAACACGCGGTGCTGGAATATGCCCGCAACGTGCTGGGCTGGGCCGACGCCGAACACGGCGAACTGGCCCCCGATTCGCCCCGTGCAGTGCTCACGCCCCTGACCTGTGCGCTGGTGGAAGCGACTGACACCCTCCGCTTGATGGCCTTTACCCGCATCGCCGAGGCCTACGCCACCCTGGATATCCATGAAGGCTACCGTTGCCGCTATGGCATCAATCCAGACTTCGAAAGCGCATTGCTGGAAGCCGACCTGATTGCCAGCGGCCATGACTCGGCGGGCGACCTGCGGGCGGTGGAGCTGCTGGACCATCCGTTTTTTGTCGCCACTCTGTTCCAGCCGGAACGTGCGGCGCTTAAAGGCGTCACGCCACCGTTGGCTATTGCGCTGCTGAAGGCCTGCGCATGATCGCCAACACGCCCAAACCGCCGTACTACGCCGTGGTGTTCAGTTCATTGCGCACTGAAGGTGACAACGGTTACGGACAAGCCGCCGACCGCATGCTGGAACTGGCCCGGCAACAACCTGGTTTTCTTGGCGTGGAATCGGCGCGCGGGGAAGATGGCCTGGGCATCACGGTGTCCTACTGGAGCAGCGAAGCCGCGATCCTGGCCTGGAAGCAGCACGCCGAGCACACCGAGGTGCGCGAACAGGGGCGCTCCACCTGGTACTCGGCGTGCCATACACGGGTGTGCAAGGTGGAGCGGTCTTACGCGTTCGAGCGCTGAAACATCAGCCTGTGTAAAACACTTGATGTGCACAAGGGAGGCTCTGTGGTGAGGGAGCTCGCTGTAGTGAGGGAGCTTCTGTGGTGAGGGAGCTTGCTGTGGCGAGGGAGCTTGCTGTGGCGAGGGAGCTTGCTCCCGCTGGAGTGCGCAGCGCTCCCAAGATTTTGGGGCCGCTACGCAGCCCAGCGGGAGCAAGCTCCCTCGCCACAAAAAGCGCTCCAGCCGCAGGGCTATGCGGCACTCAACTGACCAGACTGCGCACCGCACTGATCTGCGGAATCTCCGCCCGACGCATGTACACCCGCAGCGGTTCCGTGATGTTGATGCGATCGTCGATGTTCTGGTCCAGCAGCAATTGGATCCGCTCGCGGGACAGGGTCATGGCCTGCCCGTCAACCGGCTGCCAGACAAACTCGGCGGTCGGGATGATGCCGTCGTCGGCCACGTCCATGCCGAAGGCGTCTTCGCTGAAACGGACGATGTACTGGTGGGTCTTGCGGTTCAGGCCGACAAAACCGTGGAGTTGGTCGGCGGCCTGGCAGATAAGCTCGGAGGTGATGCGCATGGTAAACCTCACTGAAAAGTCCTGTTTGGACTGGAAAGATGGTTTACACGCATGGCAGAAAGTCTGCCCTCTGATGGGGCATCTGAGGGCAAGAGTACTGCATGGCACCGCACAAAAGTGCAGAAAAATGGCCCGTTAACACGTTAATGTCGGTTTGGTGATAGCGCCATTCGCAAGCAATTGTTAAAAAGGAGCCCTTCTCAAAGTTACCTCCACGAAAGGACTTCGCTTATGCCTGTCACGTTTACCAAGAGTGCCCTGCTGCTGGCCCTGATGCTGGGCCTTGGCCACGCACAGGCGGCAAGCCCGATCAGCCCTACCGAACTCGCGGCCAACGAAGGCATTCCAAACCCTGCCGTCATTGCCCACCGTGGCGCGTCCTACGACGCACCGGAATCCACCGCCGCCGCCTACAAAGTCGCGCGCGACCTGGGGGCCGACTACCTGGAAATGGACCTGCAACGCAGCAAGGACGGCGTGCTGTTTGCCCTGCATGACAACAACCTGCAACGCACCACCGACGTCGCCACCAAGTTCCCCGAGCGCAAGGACAGCCCGGCCAACGAATTCACCTGGGCCGAGCTTAAAACCCTGGACGCCGGCAGCTGGTTCAACGCCGCCTACCCGGATCGCGCACGCCCTGGCTTCGTCGGCTTGAAAATCCTCAGCCTGGACGAAATCATCAAGATTGCCGAAGGCAACCCGCAGCACAAACCCGGCCTGTACATCGAAACCAAAGAGCCGAAGCAATTCCCGGGTATCGAAGCCGACCTGAAGAACAAGCTGTTGGACAAAGGCTGGTTGAGCTCCACGGGCTCCAACCAGGCCCAGAAAAACATCGGCGTCGGCCAGGGCAAGGGCCGCGTCGTGCTGCAAACCTTTGAAAAGGACAGCCTGAAAGAACTGCAAAAAGAGATGCCCAACACCCCGAAAATCCTGCTGTTGTGGGTCGGTGAAGGCAGCATCGAGCCAAAATCCAAGGTGACCTTCGCGGAGTCCGGCGAGCCGAGCAAAGCCGCCTACTACGCCAAGCAGGAGCCGAAGGACGCCGCCGAGTTCGAAAAATGGGTCGACGAGGCCAAGAGCCTGGGCGCCATCGGTACCGGCCCTTCGGCACAGCTGACCAACCTGGGCGACCAGAGCTACTCCGACCTGGTCAAACCCGAGATGAACCAGTTGACCCACGACAAAGGCATGCTGGTGCACGTGTACACCGTGGATGAGCCGGTGGACTTCGACAAGGTGATGAAAGCCGGCGTCGACGGCATCTTCACCAACCGCGCCGCCGAACTGCTGAAGTACTACAAACGCTGGCCGTCCTCGAGTGTGGCCGACCTGCTGCAGGACAACGGTTACTGAGTGAGCCCCGAATGGTCAGGCTGCCTGTGGCTGGGGCCTGACTACGGGCTGATCCTGGGCATACCGGGGCGCACCGCGCCCCATGCACACTATGCCCACCAGCTGATGTTCTCCCCGGGCGGGCCGATCACGGCCAGCCTCGATGGCCGTGTCAGCACGGCCCATCGCCTGTTTATCCCTTCCAGAATGCCCCATGCCCTCCTCCACACCCAGGGTGAGGTGTTGATGGTGTATGCCGAACCCGGCGCATTTGACCTCGACTCTTTGCAGGCCGCCCTGGCCGACAGTGAACTGTCCCTGAAAGCACTCGAGCGCACGCTGCGCCAATTGCCGAGACGCGCACTGGATGACGCCCGCGTGGAGCGCGCGCTGTTGGCGCTGGATCAGCAACTGAGTGGCAAGGTCTCCGCTCACGCCCTGGCTCAGGCGGCGCATGTGTCGTTGGCGGCAGCACCTTGACCGAGGCCGGCCGGGGCGTCGTTGCGCAACCTGCGTGTACGAATCCTGGACTAGACCGACGGGCACCGGCGGCTCCTTACACCATCAACGGCCAGCAGCGCGGTCAATACCGGCAAGCTCAACAAGCCCGCGATATTGAGACCTTCGTTGACCACCCCATGAATCAGGTCGCGACGACGGTCTCCCTGGTTGCGATTCCACTGCGGCTCATAGGGCAACCACCACTCTCCAATAAACGACACCACCACCGCGCAGACAACTACCAGCCCCAGCCACTGCGGCTCATCCACCTGCACCAGCCAGAGCGCCCACCCGATAAATCCCGCCCAGAACAAGGGCGCGTACACCCAGGCCAATAACTGTTTCATCTGTGCCTCCCATGATTGAGACGCCAGCATGAAACCCCGCACTCGCCGCCGATTGAACAAACGGCGCAATGTTAAGGGTGAGTTAAGTTGCGCTGGTTAACCTGATCCCACTTAAACAGCTCACCCCAAAGGATCACACCATGAAAAACTTGACTGCTCTGTTCGCCGCTGCCGCCTTGACCCTTACCGCTGGCTTGGCCCAGGCCGATGTTCGCCCGGACCACATTCCGAGCCTGCTCAAGTCCGGCGCCATCATGGATTTTGAAAAGCTCAACGCCAAGGCAGTGGCCCAGCACAAAGGCGCGACCATCGTTGACACTGAACTGGAAGACAAAGCCGGCCGCCTGGTCTACGAGACCGAACTGCGTGACACCAGCAACGTGAAGTGGGACGTGAAGCTGGATGCGAAGACCGGCGAAGTCCTGGAAAACAAGCAAGACACCTGAGTTGAACCGCAAAAACGCCGCGCCGCCTTCGGGCCGCGCGGCTTTTTTATGCGCGCTCGTCGCCCGGAAGAGCAAATAGTCTAATTACTGTTAACGAATTTATACCTTACGCCGCCAAGCTCGCTAGAATCCCCATCATCAGCCAAGGCACAACGCCAGCAGCATCAGGACCGAGACCGTTCGCATGGGGCAAAAAGCCGTCGATATTGCCACCATTGGCCGAATCAGCGCCGTCCCGGCGATTCTCCAGGTGATCAGCGAAATGACCGGCTTGCGTTTTGCGGCCGTGGCACGGGTCACCGATGATTCATGGACCGCCTGCGCCGTGCGCGACCAGTTGGACTTCGGCCTGCCCGTGGGTGGCGAGCTGGACCTGACCACCACCCTGTGCCACGAAATCCGCGGCTCCCATGTCTCGATCGTGATCGATAAAGCCAGCGAAGACCCGCTGTACCGCGACCACCACACGCCGCGCATCTACCACTTTGAAAGCTACATCTCGGTGCCGGTGTTCCGCACCGACGGGCGTTTCTTCGGCACCATCTGTGCCCTGGACCCGAATCCGGCGCAACTGCGCAGCAGCACCATCCAGTCGACCATGGAGTCGTTTGCCCGGGTGCTGTCGCTGCAGATTGAAGCCGAAGAAAGCCTCCAGCAGACCGAGGCCGACTTGCAGCAGGAGCGCGAAACCGCCGAACTGCGCGAACAATTCATCGCCGTGCTCGGCCACGACCTGCGCAACCCGCTGTTTGCCATCAACGTCGGCGCCGAACGCCTGCTGCGCAAGCACCCCGACCCGGCCACCGACACGCTGGTACGGCACATGCTGGCCAGCGGCCGCCGGGCCTCGCAACTGGTGGAGGACGTACTGGACTTTGCCCGCGGCCGAATGGGCAGCGGCATCCCGGTGAACATCGGCGAGTGCCCGGGGCTGGAAGACACCTTGCAGCACGTGGTGGACGAGGTGAAGCACGTGCACCCCAAGCGGCTGATCCACGCCCGCATCGGCAATCTCAACGGTGTGAAAGGCGACCGCGAGCGACTGGCGCAATTGCTCTCCAACCTGGTGGCCAACGCCATCAGCCACGGCAGTCCCGAAGGGCCGGTTGAAGTCAATGCGCAGGCCAACGCCGGCACCTTCGAGCTGACGGTGAAAAACCGTGGGCTGATCAGTGAACAAGCCATGCCGCTGCTGTTCCAGCCCTACTCCCGACCGACGGGCGCCCTGCCCCAGGCCGGCCTGGGCCTGGGTTTGTACATCGTCAAACAGATTGCCGACGCCCATGGCGGGCGGCTGGAAGTGTCTTCCAGCGAGCAGGACGGCACGGTGTTCAGCTTCAGTTTGCCGACGGCCTGATCACGCGCTCAGTCGCGCTGTCACCTCGTTCAACTCCACCGACAAACTGCGCAGGTTCTGACTGGCTGCGTCGGTACGTTGCACGTTATCCAGATTGGTCGTGGCGACGGTGGTAATTTGCGTGATATTTCGCGAGATGTCCTCTGCCACCGAGGTTTGCTCCTCCGCCGCCGTGGCAATCTGACGGTTCATGTCGCGGATGGCTTCCACCGCCTGGGTGATTTGGTTGAGCATCGCGCCCGCCTGGGACACTTTTTCCACACTCTCATCACTGCACGCCTGGCCACTGACAATAGCCTCCGCCGCATCCACCGCGCCCGTTTGCACCGCCCCGATAATCTGATTGATCTCGATGATCGACGCCGCCGTGCGCTGCGCCAGGCTGCGCACTTCGTCGGCGACCACGGCAAACCCGCGGCCCGCTTCCCCGGCACGCGCCGCCTCGATGGCGGCGTTGAGGGCCAGCAGGTTGGTTTGCTCCGCAATGCCACGGATCACTTCCAGCACCTTGCCGATGCGCACACTGTCGGTTTCCAGGCGCCGAATGATCGTGCCGGTGTTAAGGATCTCGTCGCGCATCCGGCCGATAGTGGCGATGGTCACCTTCATCACCTCGCCCCCCTCACGGGCCGAATGATCGGCTTCATCGGCTGCTCGGGAAGCACTCGCGGCGTGGCGCGCGACTTCCTGGGCGGTGGCCGACATTTCGGTCATGGCCGTGGCCACCTGATCGGTGCGGTCAAACTGCTCTGCGGTGCCCTTGGCCATCAACCCGGCAATCGCCCCCAGCTCGCCGCTGGCGCCCACCAGGTCAGTGGCACTGCGCTGCAAACGGCTGAAGGTTTCCGCGAGGAAGTCCCGCAACGTATTGGCGGCTGCGGCCAGGCGCCCCAGTTCATCTTCACGTTGGCTGGCCACTCGATTGGCAAAGCGCCCCTGGCTCAGTTGCGCGACGTACTCGATCAGCTCGCGGATCGGTGCAATCAGGTTGCGACTGATCAGCCACAGGCTCAGCAGGCCAATCAACACACCCGACAGCAACATCACCGCCACCCCCAACATGACCGTGCGATCGGCCTGGGTGCTGATCAGCAACGATTGCTGCGTGCCTTGGGCGTGCAACTCGCTGACCAATGCACTCATCTGCTCGCTGACGGCGCGGTCCACGCCCTTGACCGCGTTGTCGCCCGCCGCCGGATCCGCACCCGCCGCCAGGTAGGCATCGCGCCCTTTCTGATAGGCCACGCCCAACACCTGATGCTCCTGACGCAAGGCCTCAAGGCGTCGGCTCAAGGCCTGATCACTCTGGGTCTGGCTCACCAGCTGGCCGAGAATGCCTTGCACATCCCGTTGCCGATCCTGGAACTGCCCCCAGTACTTCTCCATGTCCTGGGGTTGTTTGCCACGTAACAAGACGTTCTTCCACTCCTGCACTTGCACCTTGAATTGCAGGTTCGCTTCATCGATCAATTGTGAAGTCTGCAACGGCCCTTCCAGCAAGCTGCGGTAACTCTGCACGCCACTGGAAAGAAAATGAAAACACGCCAGGGCGATCAACAGCATCGCCAGCAGGCTGCCACCGAGCAGCGACAAGATCTGTGCTCTCAAGGACTTTCGCAAAAGATTCATCGGGGAAAATCCTCGAAACAGGGAAAAGGGGAGCATGCCCGCCATGACGTCCCTGTCTGAAAAGCCCGCCTCATCCACAGCGTTGCTTGCGCTTGAATCGGCCGTGCCAGACGCTTCTTGAGCCTATCGGACAGGCGGTGAAAAGCCTGTCAAAAGGCCACTACTGCACCACTTGCCTGCCGCTCTCAGAACCGTCACAAAACTGTCAACCAGACTTGCCATGATGCGCTCCAAGTGAACCTGTGAAATCTCCTACAGGCACTTTCCCTGCGAGCCTCCATGAACCACAGCATCGACCACAGCCACCAGGACTCCGACCTGTTTGGCTTGCTTTACGGTTTTCGTTTCCGCCCCGGTGAAAAGGGCGAACAGATTGACTCAGCCACTGCCCTGGCGGCCTTGCAGCAACCCGGTGATGCCGACGAATTTCTCTGGCTGCACCTGAACCTGGCCCACGCCGCCTGCGAGCGCTGGATGCAGGCGCACCTGAACCTGCCGGAAGAGTTCTTCGAGGCCCTGCACGAAGGCTCGCGCTCCACCCGCATCGAACACGTAGACTCGGCCTTGCTGGCGGTGGTCAACGACGTGGTGTTCAACTTCAGCAGCATGGTGTCTTCAGACATTTCCACCTTATGGGTGTGCGCCCGCAGCCGGCTGCTGATCAGCGCGCGCCTGCAACCGCTGCACTCGGTGGACAAGCTGCGCTCGTCGGTGAAGGCCGGTGAACACTTTCGCTCGCCGCTGGAACTGCTGGTGCATTTGCTGCGGGATCAGGGCGAGGTGCTGACGCAGATCGTGCGCAAGACCAGCCTCAGCGTCGACCAGATCGAGGACCAGTTGCTGTCGTCGCGCCTGTCCACCAACCGCGCTGAACTGGGCGCCGCGCGCCGGGTGCTGGTGCGCCTGCAACGGCTGCTGGCCTTGGAGCCCGGCTCGTTGCTGCGATTGCTCAACCGCCCGCCGCAATGGTTGCAGAAGGAAGACGTGAAGGAGCTGCGCAAATCCACCGAGGAGTTTGCGCTGATCATCAACGACCTGATGGCGTTGGGCGAGCGGATCAAGCTGTTGCAGGAAGAGATCGCCGCCAACCTCAACGAGCAGAGCAACCGCACGCTGTTCACCCTGACCGTGGTGACGGTGCTGGCGTTGCCGATCAACATCATTGCCGGCTTTTTTGGCATGAACGTTGGGGGCGTGCCGCTTTCCACTGACCCGGAAGGCTTCTGGATTCTGGTGGCACTGGTGGCAACGTTTACCCTGATTGCCGGGCGTTGGGCATTTCGCAAGCGCAAGGATTATTGAATTTGAAACGCGATCAATGTGGGAGCTGGCTTGCCTGCGATAGCGGTGGTGACTGATACACCGCTATCGCAGGCAAGCCAGCTCCCACAGTTGATTGGCGGTGTTTTGTAGACCAGCGGCCATCCCAAATCTCTAAACACTGATTTACCGCAGCATCTCTGTAACATTCTGCAACGATCATGACCGACATCCTCCCCAAACTGGATGCTCCGGCATGGCCACCCCTTCCCTGACTGCCTCCACACACGCTTCCACCGCCGATCCCAAACCGCGCCTGGACAAGAAACCTGGCCTGGTGACGGTGATCGTTTTCTTCGCCGTACTCGCCATGGGCCTGTTGTTCACCGCCTACAGCCTGATGCACGACATGCACGAGCTGGGCACGGTGGTCACCACCTGGACGCCGTTCCTGCTGCTGGGCGTGGCTTTGTTGATCGCCCTGGGCTTCGAGTTCGTCAACGGTTTCCACGACACCGCCAACGCGGTGGCCACGGTGATCTACACCAACTCATTACCGCCGCATTTCGCGGTGGTGTGGTCGGGCTTTTTCAACTTCCTCGGCGTGCTGCTGTCCAGCGGCGCGGTGGCGTTCGGCATCATCGCCCTGCTGCCGGTGGAGCTGATTCTGCAGGTCGGCTCCTCGGCCGGCTTTGCGATGATCTTCGCGCTGTTGATCGCCGCGATCCTGTGGAACCTCGGCACCTGGTGGCTGGGTTTGCCGGCGTCGTCGTCCCACACCTTGATCGGCTCGATCATCGGCGTGGGCGTGGCCAACGCACTGATGCATGGCCGTGACGGCACCAGCGGTGTGGACTGGGGCCAGGCGATCAAGATCGGTTACGCACTGTTGTTGTCGCCGCTGATCGGCTTCGCCTTCGCCGCGCTGCTGTTGCTGGCGCTGCGGGCCTTCGTGAAAAATCGTTCGCTGTACAAGGCGCCAAAAGGCGACACCCCGCCACCTTGGTGGATTCGCGGCATGCTGATCGTCACCTGCACCGGCGTGTCGTTCGCACACGGTTCCAACGACGGCCAGAAGGGCATGGGCCTGATCATGTTGATCCTGGTAGGCACCCTGCCGATGGCCTACGCGTTGAACCGCACCATGCCAGCGGGTGAGTCGTTGCAGTTTGCCGCCGTGGCCGAAGTGACCCAGGCAGCCCTGGTAAAAGCGGCGCCGCAACTGGCGCCTGCCGACTCGCGCGCTACCTTGTCGACCTACGTGCGCACCAAGGAAGCCACCCCGGAACTGGTGCCCGCCCTCGCCTCCATCACCGGGCATATCGGTGAAGAAGTGAAGAGCTACGGCTCCCTCGCCGCCGTGCCGGCCGAGGCCGTGGGCAACGTGCGTAACGACATGTACCTGACCAGCGAAACCATCCGCCTGATGGACAAGGGCAAGGTCGGCAACTTCGACGCCGACACCCAGAACAAGCTGCAACTGTTCAAGCAACAGATCGACAACGCCACACGGTTTATCCCGCTGTGGGTCAAGATCGCCGTGGCCATCGCCCTCGGCCTGGGAACCATGGTCGGCTGGAAGCGCATCGTGGTGACCGTGGGCGAGAAGATCGGCAAGACCCATCTGACCTACGCCCAGGGCGCCTCGGCCGAGATGGTGGCGATGCTGACCATTGGCGCGGCGGACATGTATGGCTTGCCGGTGTCCACCACCCATGTACTGTCGTCCGGTGTGGCCGGGACCATGGTGGCGAACGGGGGTGGGTTGCAGATGAAGACCATCCGCAACTTGCTGATGGCCTGGGTGCTGACATTACCGGCGGCGATTTTGTTGTCGGGTAGCCTGTACTGGCTATTCACCCAATTGTTCTGACACAACCCGATAAAAATGTGGGAGCTGGCTTGCCTGCGATAGCGGTGGTGACTGATACACCGCTATCGCAGGCAAGCCAGCTCCCACAGGGGTTCGGCGGCGTTCTCAGGTATTAAACAACCCACTCATCACCCTCAACCGCTTCTTGTACACCCGCCGCGCCTCCAGTGCCTCCTCCAGCGTCACCGCCACAAACCCCGCCCGCTGGTTCGGTTGCATCTGCCCGATCAGATCCAGGTCGGCACTGATCACCGTACCAATCATCGCGTAGCCACCGCCCGACACCGCGTCCCGGTGCAGCACGATCGGCTCCAACCCGGCCGGCACCTGGATCGAGCCGATGGGGTAGCAACTGTCGACGATGTTCGACGGATCAGACCCGGCACCAAACGGCTGTTCCCGTGGCTGAAAGCTCAGCGCGCTGCCGCCCTTGAAGCGATAGCCGATGCGATCAGCCTCCGAACCGACCGTCCAGGGCTCGGCAAAAAAGCTGATTTTGGCGCCGGGGGTCAGTCGCTCGTAATACAGCCCCGGCACCACCCGCAGCGTCACGTCCCCACCCACCGATTGGCGTAATGCCATGGGCAAACTGTTCCCGGCCCGGCCTTTGCCGCTGGGCTCGCCGACCGGCAGCTCATCACCTTCTACCAGTCGCCGCCCCTGAAACCCGCCCAACGCACCCAGGGTGTAAGTGGACCGGCTGCCCAACACCAGCGGCACATCAATCCCACCGGCCACCGCCAGGTAAGTCCGCGCGCCGGCCTTGGGAAATTCAAAGCGCAGCACTTGCCCGGCGCGCACTTCAAACGCGGTGTCCTGATGCACCACCACGCCGTCCAGGCGCGGCGACATCAGCGCCCCGCACAACGCCACCAAAGCATCTTGCTGAAACTCCAGCTCCGGCCCGATCAACGTGCATTCCAGCCCGGCGGCGCCGATGGGGTTACCCACCAGGTGGTTGGCCGCACTCAACGCGTATTGGTCCAGGGCGCCGGACGGCGGAATGCCCAGGTGGTAATAACCTTCACGACCCAGGTCCTGCACGGAGGTGGCGAGGCCGGGTTTGAGTACCTTGATCATGCCAGCGCCTCCTGCAGGGTTTTCGGGTAGCCAGTGGGGTCGGCCAGAAAGGCATCCAGGGAAAATTCCACCGGGCGGATGCGCAGGTCGAACCGCCCGGCCTCCACTTCAGCCACCGCCAGGTCATAGGCATCACGGTCCACGGGTTTGAACTGCACGATGTCGCCGGGACGGAAGAACACCATGTGCTCTTTCAGGTAAGCCAGTTGCTGCTGCGGGTCGTAGATCGGCGCCGGGGTGACGCCGAACATCTGGTAGCCGCCAGCACCGCGCACCGAATAAATACAGCCGAAGCAGCCGCCGTGGCCGAGGGTCAATTTCGGCGTGTCAGTACGTGGGCGCAGGTACTTGGGTACCTGCAACTGCCGCTCGCGCTCCACCATCTGGAACATGAACGGCAAGCCCGCCACAAACCCCACCATCGAGACAAACCACGGCGCGCCACTGTGGGCCGCGATAAACGCTTCCACGTCTGCCAGGCCGTTGATCCGCGCTGCGTATTCCAAATCGGTGCCGGTGGGGTCCTGATGGCGGTCGCGAAAACGCATCAGGGTTTCATGGGTCCAGGGGTCGTTGTACAGCACCGGGATTTCGATGATGCGGGTGTGCAAGGTGCGTTCGGCCACGGCTTGGGCTTCGGCGCTTTGCACCGCGTCCAGCAGCACGTGGGGCGCGATGCGGTCCGGGTCGAAGCGAATCTGGAACGAGGCATTTGCCAGGCAGACGTCCAGCACACCGTCCAGGGCCAGGCGCTCCACTGCGCGGGTGACGGCCATGCCCTTGAAGAAAGCCTCCAGGGACATGCTCTCGCTGACCTCGGCAAACAGGTGTTCATCACCGCCAAAGCTGTAGCGGATCGGGGAAGATTCGGCCATGTCTGTTCCTCTTGGAATCATTGTAGAAAGGCAGGCAAAAAATCAGAGAGACCCGGTGTCTGGGCACCGGTGTCGGTCAGCGAGGTGTGCGCACTTCAATCCCCGCCTGGTCCAGCGCTTCGCGGGTGGCTTCCACCAATTCAAGGGCGCCGGGGGTGTCGCTGTGCAGGCAGATGGAATCGAATTCGATAAACAGGTCTTCGCCTTCAACCGTGCGCACCAGGCCGGTCTGGCAGGCCCGTAGGACTCGCGCCGCAACCGTTGCCGGATCCAGCGCCCGCACATGGCGGGTAAACACGATGGAACCCGTGAGATCGTACTCACGGTCGGCATAAAACTCCCGCACCACCGGCTGGCCCAATTCCTTGGCAACGCGCCAGATCACCGAGTTGGGCATGCAGTACAGCAACAGCGTGGGCTCCAGGCGTTGCAGGTTTTCCACCAGCAATCGCGCCGCTTCTTCGTCCCGCGCCAGGTGCATGTACAACGCGCCGTGGGGCTTGATGTGTTGCAGCGTCAGGCCCTGGGCCCGGGCGATTTCCCGCAGGGCGCCGAGCTGATAGAGCATGTCGTCCACCAGTTCCTGGGCCGGGGCGTTGATATGGCGCCGGCCGAAACCCACCAGGTCACGAAAGCCCGGGTGCGCGCCAATCGCCACGCCCAACTGCTTGGCACGCTCGACGGTGCGGCGCATGGTGCCCGGGTCACCGGCATGAAAGCCGGTGGCGATGTTGGCCGAGCTGATGTAGGCCATCAGTTCACTGTCGACGCCATCGCCGATGGTCCAGGGGCCGAAGCCTTCGCCCATGTCCGAATTGAAATCCACTGCCTGCATCGGGGTCGCTCCGTTGAAGTTCATGCCATGGAAATTAGGCTGCGGCTTGACCCCTTGGGAAGATCTATTATCAGATGGCCCATCTTCTGAAAATCAGATACCCGATAATGCCGCCCTGGACGCTCTGCGTCCGCTTTTAAAATCGTGACGCAGAGCGTCACAGGATGCGTTCCCACGCAAAGCGTGGGAACGAGCGGAGAAACCAATGTCCCTGACCCTGCGTCAAATCCGCTACTTCGTCGCCACCGCCGAAATCGGCCAGATCTCCCAGGCGGCGATTCACCTGAACATCTCCCAATCGGCGGTGACCACCGCGATCAAGGAGCTGGAAGCGATGCTCGGCGCGCAGCTATTCGTGCGCTCGGCCCAGGGCATGAGCCTGACCGATGCCGGGCGGCATTTTCTCAACCGGGCCTACGTGATTGTGCGCAGTGTCGACGACGCCCTGAACAGCCCGCTGCCAGACTACCGCGCCAGCGGCGTACTGCGGGTGGCCGCCAGCTACACCGTGCTCGGCTACTTCCTGCCGCACCATTTGCAGCGCATGGAACACTGGCACCCGGACGTGACCATCGAGGTCTTCGAACAGGAACGCCAGGCCATCGAACACGGGCTGCTCAACGGCCAGTTCGACATGGCCGTGGTGCTCACCGCCAACCTCACCCACCCGGATATCGTCTCGGAAATCCTCTTCAACTCCGAACGCCGCCTGTGGCTGCCCAGCCATCACCCGTTGTGCGAACGCCCCGCCGTGAGCCTCGCGGACGTGGCCCGGGAGCCGTACATTTTCCTCACCGTCGACGAAGCCGAACAAAGCGCCATGCGCTACTGGGAACAGGCCGGGCAAACGCCCAAGGTGCGGCTGCGCACCAGTTCGGTGGAGGCGGTGCGCAGCATGGTCGCCAACGGCAGCGGCGTGGCAATTCTGTCGGACCTGGTGCATCGCCCGTGGTCGCTGGAAGGCAAGCGCATCGAAACCGTGAGTGTCACCGACAAGGTCACGCCCATGAGCGTCGGGCTGGCCTGGCACCGCGAGCGCGACTTCACCCCGGCGATGCAGGCGTTTCGTGATTATTTCCACGATGCCTTCCTGGCGCCGCAGCAGTTGTCGGCCCGGCGTTAAAGCCGGGATTGCAGGGTCGCCGCCAGCCAATCCATGAACACCCGCACCCGCTGTGGTAAATGCCGTTGGCCGGCGTACAGCAGGGACACGTCCAGCGCAGGTGCCGGATACTCCGGCAGCACCGCTACCAACTCACCACTGGCCAAGAGATCGACAATGCCCAGCACCGGCACCTGAGTCAGGCCAAACCCACCGATGCACGCCAGCCGATACGCGTCGGTGCTGTTGACGGTCACCCGCCCGGCCATGGGAACCCGGTGCACCTTGTTGCCCTGTACGTATTCAAACCCGGGCGAACGTGAGCCCAGCGGGCGTACGTAATGCACCAGTTGATGGTGGGCCAAATCGGCGAGCGTCTTGGGTACGCCGTAACGTTGCAGGTAAGTCGCGCTGGCGCAATTGATCATCGTCATGCTGCCCAGCAACCGCGCCACCACCGACTGGTCCGGCTGCGCGCCAATCCGCAATACACAATCGAAACCTTCGGCCAACAGGTCGACCTGGCGGTCGGTGCTGCTGATCTCCAGCTCGATCAGCGGGTGCAGGTCCATGAATTCCGGCAGGCGCGGCAGGATCAGTTCCCGGGCCATGACATTGGGCATGTCCACCCGAATGCGCCCCGCCAGCTGCGCTTCATCCTGGCGAAACAAGCCTTCCAGCTCTTCCATATGGGACAGCAAATCCTTGCTGCGCTCATACAGCACGCGCCCGTCCTGGGTGGCCTGGACCTTGCGCGTGGTGCGCTGCAACAGGCGCGCACCGACCAACGCTTCCAGGGCCTGCACATGCTCGGACACGGTCGAGCGCGGCAAGCCCAGGCTTTCGCCCGCCTGGGTGAAACTCGACAGCTCGGTGACGCGCACGAAGGTGCGCAGCAACTCAAGTTTGTTCATGGGATTGTTCGCCTTATCCGGCCAGTGATTCCGGTACAGCTCTATTTATCACGTTATGACCGGACAAATACACTCAGTCCCACGAACACTCACCCGCTCCGAGGACTCCACCATGACCCGTAAAATCGCACTCATCACCGGCGCCAGCCGCGGCCTGGGCAAAAGCGCTGCCCTGCACCTGGCGGCACAAGGCGTCGACATCATCGGCACGTACAACAGCGCGGCGGACGAAGCCCAGGCGGTGGTCGCCCAAGTCGAAGCACTGGGCGGCAAAGCGGCGATGCTGCAACTGGACGTCAGCCAAAGCGCCACCTTCGATGCATTCACCGCCCAGGTCGGCTCGGTGTTGAAGGACGTGTTCGGCCAGGCGCACTTCAACTTCCTGATCAACAACGCCGGGATTGGCGCCCATGCCAGCTTCGCCGAAACCACCGAGGCGCAGTTCGACCAACTGGTGGCGATCCACTTCAAGGGTCCGTTTTTCCTGACCCAGAAACTGCTGCCGCTGATCAGCGATGGCGGGCGCATCATCAATATCTCCAGCGGCCTGGCGCGCTTCAGCCTGCCAGGTTACTCGGCCTACGCCTCGATGAAAGGCGCGGTGGAGGTGCTGACCCGCTACCAGGCCAAGGAGTTGGGCGCGCGCGGGATTACCGTCAACACCCTGGCCCCCGGCGCAATCGCCACCGACTTCAGCGGCGGCGCGGTGCGGGACAACCCGGACGTGAACGCGATGGTCGCCAACAACACCGCACTCGGTCGCGCAGGCTTGCCGGATGACATTGGCGGGGCGATTTCCACCCTGCTGGCGGATGGCAGCAACTGGATCACCGGGCAGCGCGTCGAGGCGTCGGGCGGGATGTTTCTGTAACGCGCCGAGATTCTCCGCTAGCATCAATGCTTTCGGATACCTGACAGGCAATCACCCATGAGTTTTGATCCAGGACTGGCCGGCGGCATGGGCGTACTGGCCGCCGTGGTCGACAGCGGCAGTTTCGCCCGCGCCGCCGACAGCCTGGAGATGACGCCTTCGGGGGTCAGCCGGGCCATTTCGCGGCTGGAAAAACGCCTGGGGATTCGCCTGTTCGACCGCACCACTCGCTCGGTGCAATTGACCGACGAGGGCCGGCGTTTCTACCAGGAAATCGCCCCGCTGCTGGCGGGCCTGGAAGAAGCCGCCAGCTCGGCGGCAGACAGCGCCCTGACCGTACGTGGGCGGTTGCGGGTGAACATCGACCCGTACTTCTCGCGGCTGGTACTGGGGCCGGTGCTCGGTGAGTTCATGAGCCAATACCCGCAGTTGCAGTTAGACCTGCACACGCGGGACCAGCTCGGGGACTTGGTGGCGGATGGCTTTGACCTGGCCATCCGTTTTGGCATTCCGCAATCGTCCTCGCTGATTGCCCGCAAGCTGATGGAAGTGCGGGTGCTGACATTGGCGTCGCCGACTTATCTTGAGCGGCATGGTCGCCCTTCACACCCCAAGGATCTGGAAGACGGCCAGCACGTGTGCATCGACTTTCGCGACTCCCAGACCGGCCGGCCGTTTGCCTGGGAATTCCACCGGCCCGGTGAGCAGGTCAACGTCGCCACCAGCGGGCGGCTGGTGGTCAACGATGCCGGGACCTTGTACAGCGTCTGCGAACACGGCCATGCAGTGGCGCAGATGCTCGACCTTGGGCTGGCACCGGCGCTCGACTCCGGCGCGTTGGTCGAGTTGTTTCCCGACTGGCCCGATGAGCGCTTCCCGCTGTATGCCTTCTACCCGTCGCGGCATTTACCTGCGGCCAAGGTGCGGGCGTTCCTTGAGTTTGTGGCGTCCCTCAAACTTGGCTGAGCATGCGTTTTTGCATGATCTTTTCGCGCACGGCGTCATAACCCCAGTGATACACATAGGTGTACGGCAGGAAAAACAGCAGCACGCCGATGTCGAGGATAAACGCCTGCATCAGGCTGATGTTCAGCCACCAGGCAATCAACGGTACGGCGACAATGATCAGGCCGCCTTCAAACATCAGGGCATGCAGCACCCGAGTCCAGACGCCATTGGCCAGCTTCAGGCGCAACTTGAGGCGGTCGAACAGGCTGTTGAAAATGATGTTCCAGGTCAGCGCCATCAGGCTGATCGCCAGGGTCACCGTGCCCATTTCCACGACAGGCCGGTCCATGATCCAAACCAGCAGCGGCGTACAAATCAACAAAGCCAGGCCTTCAAAACCAATGGCCTGCCAAACGCGTTCAGTAATCGACTTGGTGGGTGTCATGACCCGTTCTCCGTGAGTGACGATGGTTGCCATCATTACCCTTTGACTCGATACTTCATAACCAATAACCATCGATCAAGGCGATAGTCATGGCCTCCCATGAAGTGCTTCAAGCGTTTGTGCAGGCGGCAACCCAAGGTTCGTTTTCAGCGGCGGCGCGCAAACTGGGCAAGAGCCAGTCCACCGTCAGCGCGGCGGTGGCCAGCCTGGAGATTGACCTGGACGTGGTGCTGTTTGATCGCAGCAGCCGCAAGCCGACGCTGACCCCGGCCGGGCATGTGCTGTTGCAACGCGCCGAGCAGGTGCTGGAAGCCAGCAGCCGCCTGGAGTTGGCGGCCAGCCAGTTGTCCCAGGGGTTGGAGCCGAAGCTGAGTATCGCCATGTCCGATACCTACCAGTCGGACCGTTTCGAAACCGCCCTCAGCGCCTTCGAACAGCGCTACCCGGACCTGGAGCTGGAATGCCTGATCGCCGAATGCGAGGACTTGATCGCCCTGGTGCAAAGCGGCCGGGCGCAGATTGCGTTTATCGAGAAGCAGGAGGTTTATCCGCCGGACCTCACCAGCACCGCCGTGGAAGAACGCACGGAAATCGCGCTGTTTGTCGCCCCCAAACATCCGCTGGCGAGCCTTAAGGACATCGATCAGCACACCCTGGAGCAACACCGCGAACTGCGCCTGGCGAGCATCATCAACCCGAATGAAACCCGAGGCCTGGGGCGTGTGTGGTCGGCGCCCAGTTACCTGATGCTGATGGAAATGGCGCAGTTGGGTTTCGGCTGGGCACCATTGCCACGCTGGCTGGTGGAGCGGTTTGGCGGTGGTCACCTGTGTGAAATCAAGGCCCGGAGCTGGCCGCGCTCGGTGGCGGTGGATGCGCTGTGGTCACGCCAGCATCCGCCCGGCCCGGCAGGCAGTTGGCTGCTGGGCAAGATGCTGGAGTAATGCCCGAACACAAATTTCGGAACAATGAAGATCAAATGTGGGAGCCGGCTCGCCTGCGATAGCGGTGTGTCAGTCACCACCGCTATCGCAGGCAAGCCAGCGCCCACATTGAATGTGCGGTGCATTCAAAGGCGCAGTCAGGCGGCTTCAATCTGCGGCGGGCGGTTGTTCTGGAAATACTCATGCAGCGCCCGCAACGCCGGCAACTCCAGGGCCTGGGCGGCAAAGCACAACCCCACCCGGCGCGTCGGTGCCGGCAGGTGCCAAGGGCGAATCACCACCCCGGCCCGCTCCGCCGCCAGCGACTGCGGCAACATCGCCACGCCCACACCGGCTGCTACCATATGCAAGGCCTGGGTCAACGAACCGGCATGCCCGGCCACCGCTTGGGGCGAGCGGCCATACAAGGCCATCAGCCGTTGGTGGGAATCATGCTGCGGGCAGGTGATCCAGTCTTCAATCGGCGCCCAGGCCTGTTCTTTTCCACCCGCCGCCATCGGGTGCGCAGCCGGCAGGGCCATCACGTAGGACTCGTCCCAAAGCGGCAGGAATAATTCGTCCTCGCAGCACATTTCCTCTACCGCCAGGCGCCCTTCTCCTTCGCAGCCTTCCTGCAAGGTCAGCAGCAAACCCGGCAGGCCCTGGTGCGCCATGCGCAGGAAGGTTTCGATCTGACTGTCGGCAATATCGCCTTCCACACCCAGTTCCAGGGCGATGCGGTTTTCGCGCCCGCGAAACAACCGGCTCAACGCGTCGGCCTCGGCCACCATGCGCCGGGCTTGCGGGTACAACACCCGCGCCTCGTCACTGACCTCGACCCCACGTGGCTGGCGCAGAAACAGCGCCACGCCCAATTCTTCTTCCAACTGCTTGATGGTCACCGACAACGTCGGCTGGCTGATGAACAGCCGCTGGGCGGCGGCGGTGATATTGCGCTCCTCGAATACCGCGAGAAACGCCTTGAGATGACGCACATCCATAGTTAATACCGATGACAGACAGAGGAATAAGGCATTTTTCAGCCACTCAAGGGCTAAATATACTGCTCGCCACGTTCAGTTATTTGTTTTTCTTATTTCAGGAGTTCCACCATGAGCAAGCCATTGATCATCATCACCGGCGCCAGCTCGGGCATTGGCGAAGCCACCGCGCGCTTGCTGTCGGCCGCTGGCCACCCGCTGTTGCTGCTGGCCCGCCGCATCGACCGGCTGAATGCGCTGGAGTTGCCGAACACCTTGAGCCGCGGTGTCGACATCACCGACCGCGTTGCGCTGGTGGCGGCGGTGAAAGAAGCCGAAGCGCAATTCGGCCCGGCCGATGCACTCATCAACAATGCCGGCGTGATGCTGCTGGGCAGCGTCAGCGAACAGGACCCGGCACAGTGGGAGCAGATGCTCGACGTCAACGTGAAAGGCCTGCTGAACGGCATTCATGCGGTGGCCGCCAGCATGGTCGAGCGCAAGGGTGGCACCCTCATCAACGTCAGCTCGGTAGCCGGGCGCAAGACCTTCCCCAACCACGTCGCCTATGTAGGCACCAAGTTCGCCGTGCATGGGATTTCGGAAAACCTGCGGGAAGAAATGTCGCCGCACAACGTGCGTGTGATCACCATTGCGCCGGGTGCGGTGGAAACCGAACTGCTGAGCCACACCACCGATGAGGCCATCAAGACCGGCTACCAGGCGTGGAAACAGGACATGGGCGGCACCGTGCTAAGCGCCGATGACGTAGCTTCGGCGATTGCCTATGCCTACCAGCAGCCGCAGCATGTGTGCATTCGCGAGATCGTATTGGCGGCGACGCGTCAGCAGCCGTAAGAAGCCAAGGCAGACAACACACATCCAATGTGGGAGCTGGCTTGCCTGCGATAGCGGTGGGTCAGCCATGCATCTGTTGTTGATACGCCGCTATCGCAGGCAAGCCAGCTCCCACAGTGGATCGCACTCCAGTCTCACTGGCTATTTGAGTTCGGCCAAACGCCGTTCGATAAAGCGCTTTTCCGGCGCTTGCTGGGTCAACGCCAGCGCCCGTTCAAACGCCCGCCGCGCGTCCTCCCCCCTTCCCAGCCGCCGACAAAACTCGCCCCGTGCCGAGTGCGCCAGGTGATAGTCCACCAACTCCCCCCGCGCCAGAATCTCGTCCACCAACTGCAACCCCGCCAACGCCCCATCGCGCATTGCAACGGCCACTGCGCGATTCAGCTCGATCACCGGCGACGGCACCAACCCGAGCAACACGTCGTACAGCCCGACAATCTGCGGCCAGTCGGTCTCGTCAGCGCTCGCCGCCTCGGCATGCACCGCCGCAATCGCCGCCTGCAGGCTGTAGGGCCCGAAGCGGCGTGTGGTCAGGGATTTCTCCACCAAGGCACATCCTTCAGTGATCAACGACGCATCCCACAGCGAACGGTCTTGCTCATCCAGTAACACCAACTCACCGCCGGCCGAGGTGCGTGCCGGGCGCCGGGATTCGTGGAGCAACATCAGCGCCAGCAAGCCCATTACTTCCGGCTCCGGCAACAATTCCATCAGCAATCGGCCCAGGCGAATGGCTTCGCGTGTCAGGTCCTCTCGGGTCAGATCAGCGCCCATGGACGCCGAATAGCCTTCGTTGAACACCAGGTAAATCACCCGCAGCACACTGTCCAGGCGCTCGGGCAACTCCGCCAGGGACGGCACTTGATAGGGGATTTTCGCTTCGCGGATCTTGCCCTTGGCCCGCACGATGCGCTGGGCGATGGTAGTCGGCGTGGCGAGAAACGCCCGGGCGATTTCCTCGGTGGTGAGGTCGCAGATCTCACGCAAGGTCAGCGCCGCCTGGGCATCTGCTGCCAGCGCCGGGTGGCAGCAGGTGAAGATCAAACGCAGGCGGTCGTCTTCCACGTCTTCAGCGCTCCAGTCGGCCTCTTCCAATTCATCAGCCTGAGCCAGCAACTGGTTCTGATGCGCGGCAAACCGGGCCTGGCGGCGCAAACGGTCGATGGCCTTGAAGCGCCCGGTGGAGACCAGCCAGGCCCGGGGATTGTCGGGCACACCGTCTTGCTCCCAACGCTCCACCGCGACGAAGAACGCCTCGTGCAAGGCCTCTTCAGCGAGGTCGAAATCGCCGAGCAGGCGAATCAGGGTCGCGAGGATGCACCGCGATTCGCTGCGATAAACCGCTTCGACCCGGGCCTGCACCGTCAATCGCGCAGGCCTTCGGTCACCAGCGTCACCAGCCGGTCGAGGCTCTGGCCCCAACCCTCGTGAAAGCCCATGGCTTCGTGGGCCTGCTTGGTTTCGGCGCTCCAGTGCATGGCGCGGGCGGTGTAGAGGGTTTTGCCATCGACGTCTTCAAAGGTGACTTCGGCTGTCATGAACGGTTGGCCCGAAGGAATCCAGCCGGGGGTGAACGCATCGGTAAACACCAGCCGACTGGGCGCAGTGATTTCGAGGAATACGCCCTGGGTCGGGTATTCGCTGCCGTCGGGCGCGCGCATCAGCGTGCGAAATTGCCCACCGACCCACAGGTCCATTTCGCACTCGGGGGTGGTCATGCCGTGTGGGCCCCACCACTGCTGCAACAAGGCCGGCTCGGTCCAGGCACGGAATACGCGGCTGCGAGGTGCGTCGATCAAGCGACTGATGGACAGTTCAAATTCGGCGGGCTTGGGTTGATTGCTCATGGGAAACCTCCTGAGTTTTATTGTTGTGATCAGAGATTCAATTCACGCACGGGGCGCACTTCCACACTGCCGACCCGGGCGGCCGGAATGCCACCGGCCACCTGGATCGCTTCATTCAGGTCCTTGGCTTCGATCAGGTAGAACCCGGCGAGCTGCTCCTTGGTTTCGGCAAACGGTCCGTCGGTGATCGACAGCTTGCCGTTGCGCATGCGTACCGTGGTGGCGGTGGTCACCGACTCCAGCGGTTCGGCAGCGAGCATCCGCCCGCTGGCCTGCACGGACTGGCCATAGGCAAAACATTCCGGGTCCTTGGGGCTGTCGGGCGACTCGTGCAGCACCTGCTCGTTGCTATAGATCAGGCAGAGGTATTTCATGGGATTCTCCGTTTTCGGACACTCAACTATAGTCCCCGGCGATCAGGGTTCCAGCGCGAACAAGGTGGTGCCGGTGTGCATGTCGAACGGCGCCGACCAATGCTCATGCACCACCTGCCAGTGGCCGTTGATACGCTGGTAACCGGCGGTCACCCGCATCCAGCACGCCTTCACCACACCGTCCGGCCCGGCGCCGCCACAACGCGCCAGCCAGAAGGCAAACGCACTCTCGGCGGCCGGCACAATGTGCAACTCATGAAACTCGAAAATACCCGGACCGGGGCAGACCTTCATGCACGCCTCCCAATGGGCGCGATAGGCGGCCTTGCCCTTGAATTGCAGGGCGCCTACGGCGTCGAACGAGACGATATCGTCGGCGTAGAAGCTGACAATACGCTCGATATCCTTGGCCATCACGGCTTGCTGCCATTGTTCGATCAAACGGCTGATATCGGTTTTAACCTGGGCATTCATGGCGATACTCCTCTTGGGAAAAATCACTGAAGACACCCTTAGTCGACTGGGATATCGGCGAATCGACAGCCCCGCAAAAAATAATTGCGACTACAGCAAACCCGCTAGAATCCGCGCTTCTTTGTAGGATTTCGGATGCTACGCCGATGGAAACTCGCCTCGTCGCCTATCAGACGTTGACTGCCCTGCAACAACAGCAACTTAACGCCCTTGAAGTGCATCCCGAGCAACTGGCGTTTTCCGGCGATATCTACTGTGCGCTGAACACCCTGCTGGTCAATCCGAATCCCGGCATCGCAGGCTTTGCGCTACTGGCCGACGACCTCCCCGTCGCCTTCCTGCTGCTCAAACGCCCGCCCTGCCTGCCCCATTGGGCGGATGAACACAGCGCCACGCTGCATGCGTTGCAAGTCGATCGCCATCAGCAAGGCCTGGGGTTTGGCAAAGCCTGCCTGCAAGCCCTCCCCGCCGCCGCGCGCCTGGTTTGGCCGCAGATCAAAGCGCTGGAGCTGTCGGTGGACACGGATAATGTGGCCGCGATGGGGCTGTATTTGCAGCAGGGCTGGGTGGACAGCGGGGAGGCGTATAAGGGGCGGATTGGGTATGAGCGCCGGTTGGCGTGGGTGTTTTAAACAATAAGGAGCTGGTGAAGATGCTAACAACCCTGGAACAACTCGAATCCCTCTACGGCCTGCCCCACGAGCGGGCCGTGCGCAAGGAGATCCCGTTTCTCAACGAGGATTACCAGGCCATGGTCCGCGCTTCACCCTTGGTGGTGGTGAGTTCATCCGGCCCGGACGGCATCGACGGCTCACCCCGTGGCGATGTGCCGGGGTTTGTGCGAATCATCGACGAGCGCACGCTGGCGATTCCGGATCGGCCAGGGAATAACCGCCTCGACACCCTGCGCAATCTGGTGGTGGACCCGCGTATAGCGTTGCTGTTCATCATCCCGGGCATTGGCGAGACGCTGCGGGTCAATGGCCGGGCGCAGATTTCCATCGAGCCCGAGTTGCTGGAGAGCTTTGCAGTGAATGGCAAAGCGGCCCGCTCGGTGATTCTGGTGCAGGTGGAGGCGGCGTATTTCCATTGCTCCAAAGCCTTTGTGCGTTCCGATTGCTGGAACCCGGAAAAGCATCTGGATCGCTCGGCTCTGCCCAGCGCCGGGGCCTTTCACAAGCGCTTGAATGACGGGGCGTTCGACGCCGAAGCCTATGACCGCGAGATGCCGGAGCGGGTCAAGGCCACGTTGTATTGAGAGGCGGTGGCAGGAGCGAACAGGCTCGCTCCTGCCAATGATGCGCTCAGGCGGATGCGGCGTTGATCGGGATCCAGATTTCCACGGAGCCCGTGCCTTTACCCACATCGAAGTCGGCGCTGTAGCGCTCAAAATCGGCCCCGACCACCTTGTACCCGGAGGCCGGCAGCCACTCGAACATGATGCGTTCATAGGTCTGCGCCAGCGCCTGCACCGGGCCAAAATGCGGGAACACGGCATAGCGGTGGGCCGGGATTTCAATCGACTGGAAGTTGCTCGGTACATCGCCCTTGGCCGGCACTTCAACGCCGGCCAGGTAGTCGAATTCATCGTGTTTGGCGTTGTAGCACACGCCGTAGGTCACGCCGCCGACGCGCTTTTTGATCTCTTTGAAGCAGCTGTCGAACAACTCCCACAACTTGGGAATATCGCCAATCGTGGCTTTCGAATAACGCCCTTGCACACCCGCGATCACCAGGGCCTTGCCCTCTTCCATGCGCGGCTGTAACGGCAGTTTTTTCTGTTGATCCATCTGAACAGTCTCCTTCTTATGAGGGAACAAACCCGCGTCGAGTATAGGGGCATATCCCCGTCGCACTCCAAGCAGAAATTTTTCCTGCAGCATCTGGACAATTGGCCATCATCGACCGTATTGTCTGCCCCGCAGGCCACCGCAGTGGCCGACGTCGCTCGGACGGTTCCGGGCGCTTACGTATTTCGAGGCAACCATGGCCGAACCCCGTTCGCCGCGCCGCTTTGCGCGCATAGATCGACTCCCCCCTTACGTGTTCAATATCACTGCCGAGCTGAAGATGGCTGCGCGTCGGCGCGGCGAAGACATCATCGACTTGAGCATGGGTAACCCTGACGGCGCCACGCCACCGCACATCGTGGAAAAAATGGTCACCGTCGCCCAGCGTGAAGACACCCACGGTTACTCCACCTCCAAAGGCATTCCGCGGCTGCGCCGGGCGATTTCGCGCTGGTACAAAGACCGCTATGAAGTGGATATCGACCCGGAAACCGAAGCCATCGTGACCATCGGTTCCAAGGAAGGCCTGGCGCATTTGATGCTGGCCACCCTGGACCAGGGCGACACGGTGCTGGTGCCAAACCCCAGCTACCCGATTCACATCTACGGTGCCGTGATTGCCGGCGCCCAGGTGCGTTCAGTGCCGCTGATTCCAGGCGTGGATTTCTTCGCAGAACTGGAACGCGCCATTCGTGGCTCGATTCCCAAGCCGAAGATGATGATCCTCGGCTTCCCGTCCAACCCCACCGCGCAGTGCGTGGAGCTGGACTTCTTCGAACGGGTGATCGCCCTGGCCAAGCAGTACGACGTGCTGGTGGTGCATGACCTGGCCTACGCCGACATCGTCTACGACGGCTGGAAAGCTCCGTCGATCATGCAAGTGCCGGGCGCCAAGGACATCGCGGTGGAGTTTTTCACCCTGTCCAAGAGCTACAACATGGCCGGCTGGCGCATTGGTTTCATGGTGGGCAACCCGGAACTGGTCAACGCCCTGGCGCGGATCAAGAGCTACCACGACTACGGCACCTTCACCCCGCTGCAAGTGGCGGCGATTGCGGCGCTGGAAGGCGATCAGCAGTGCGTGAAAGACATTGCCGAGCAGTACCGCCAGCGTCGCAACGTGCTGGTGAAAGGCCTGCATGAGCTGGGCTGGATGGTCGAGAACCCGAAGGCGTCGATGTACGTCTGGGCGAAGATCCCCGAGGCGTACGCCGCGATGGGGTCGCTGGAGTTTGCCAAGAAGCTGCTGCTTGAGGCGAAGGTGTGTGTGTCGCCGGGGATTGGTTTTGGTGAGTATGGCGACGATCACGTGCGCTTTGCGCTGATCGAAAACCAGGACCGGATTCGCCAGGCGGTGCGGGGCATTCGGGCGATGTTCCGGGCGGATGGGCTGGTCAAGAAAGCTGACGCCTGACCCGATGATCGTTCCCACGCTCTGCGTGGGATTGCCGTCTTGGACGCTCTGCGTCCGCTTGTGACGCGGAGCGTCACAGGATGCGTTCCCACGCGGAGCGTGGGAACGATCACTTACCGCCTAGACCACCAGCGACAGCAACATGATGAAGCCCAACGCCACCACCGACAGAATGGTCTCCATCGCCGTCCAGGTCTTGAACGTCTCGGCCACGGTCATATTGAAGTACTGCTTCACCAGCCAGAACCCCGCATCGTTGACGTGAGACAACACCAGCGAGCCCGCCCCCGTCGCCAACACCAGCAACTCGCGGTTCACCCCCGGAATCATCCCCACCACCGGCACCACAATGCCGGCGCCGGTAATGGTCGCCACCGTCGCGGAGCCCGTGGCCACACGAATCACCGCCGCCACCAGCCAGGCCAGCAGGATCGGGTTGATCTGCGCGGTCACCGCCATCTGGCCGATTACATCACCCACGCCGCTGGTCACCAGCATCTGCTTGAAGCCACCACCGGCACCGATGATCAGGATGATCGCGGCAGTGGGCGCAAGGCTCGCGTCGAGCAGCTTGAGGATTTGCTTGGAACCGATGCCCTGGCGATGGCCGAAGGTGTACAGCGACAGCAGCAAGGCCAGCAGTAACGCGGTGATCGGGTGACCGATCATGTCCATCCAGTTGCGGATCACATGGCCGTCCGGCAGGGCCACGTCGGCGAAGGTTTTCAGCAGCATCAGGAACACCGGCAGCAGCACGGTGATCAAGGTGATGCTGAAGCTCGGCAGGGTCTTGGATTCCGGTTGCTCACTGGCCAGTTGGTCCACCAGTTCCTGGGACGGGTTGCCCGGGATGTACTTGGCGATAAACGAACCGTAAAGCGGGCCGGCGATGATGGCCGTAGGCAGCGCGACAATCAGGCCGTAGAGAATGGTCTTGCCGATGTCAGCCCCAAACACGCCAATTGCCAGCAACGGGCCCGGGTGCGGAGGCACCAGGCCGTGCACTGCCGACAGGCCAGCCAGCAGCGGGATGCCGATCTTGATCAGCGACACGCCCGTACGGCGCGCAACGATAAACACCAGCGGGATCAGCAATACAAAACCGATCTCGAAGAACAGCGGAATGCCCACCAGAAACGCGGCGAACATCATTGCCCACTGCACCTTCTCCTTGCCGAAGGCCCGCACCAGGGTTTGCGCGATCTGATCGGCACCGCCGGAATCGGCCATCATCTTGCCGAGCATCGTACCCAGCGCGAGGATAATCCCGACAAAGCCGAGCACCCCGCCGAAGCCGTCCTGGAAGGCCTTGATGATCTTGTCCACGGGCATGCCCGAGGTCAGGCCGAGAAAGCCTGCGGCGATGATCAACGCAATGAACGGGTGGACTTTGAACCGGGTGATCAACACGATCAGGCCGATGATGGTCACCACTGCATCGAGCAGCAGATAGGTATCGTGGGACAAGCCAAACATGGGGGTCTCTCCTGTTTGTTGTTGTTATTAAAGCCGGTAAAAAATTCAGTGCAGGCGGACAGCGCTATCTTGTCCGGCAAAAAATTATTTGTTTGGTTCAAAGCCGTGTTTCAGCCACCAGGCATTGGTTTGCTCAGCCAGTTCTTCAACGCTGTCTTCACTGGCGTTCAGCGCCAGGGTCAACGGCTCGCCCACCGGCGATTCAAGGGTGGCGAACTGGCTGTCTATGAGGCTGGCCGGCATGAAATGGCCGGGGCGATGGGACACGCGGTCGGCGGCGACTTCGCGGGTCAGCTCCAGAAACACAAACCCCAGGCCCGGCGCGGCTTCACGCAGGTGGTCGCGGTATTTCTTTTTCAGGGCCGAACAGGTGAGCACGGGATGCTCGCCGGCCTTGAGCGAGCGGCGCAGTTCATCGCACAGGATGTCGAGCCAGCCGGCGCGGTCTTCGTCGTTAAGGGGATGGCCGGCGCTCATCTTCTCGATGTTCGCGGCGGGGTGAAAGCTGTCGCCTTCGATGGCGGTGGCGCCGTTCAGCAAGCACAGGGCCTCGCTGACGCTGGACTTGCCACAGCCGGAAACACCCATGATCACGAGGGCAGTAACAGGTTGACTCATGAAACACCTCAAGACGCAGATAGCGCTACCTTTGCACGCTGTAAGGCTAGTGCAAAAACAGGCTTTTCCCGCGCCGTCTTGTCATTTTTATGGAGTGACGCGTGCATCTGCTCCAAAGGTTTGAACGGGAACAGGCATCCCGACGTTCAAGAATTTGCAGGGTCTTGGAGACAGCGCTACCTTAGTGCCTCGATTTTTGTTTGGCAAGCCGCCTGATGACTCCCAAGAACGATAAAAATACCCGCACCACGGGCCGCCCTACCCTCAATGAAGTGGCCCGCCTGGCTGGCGTCAGCCCGATTACCGCCTCCCGGGCCTTGCGCGGCATCAGCACCGTGGCCACCGAGCTGGTGGAAAAAGTGCAAAAAGCCGCTGCCGAACTGAGTTACGTGGTCAACCCGGCCGCCCGTGCCCTGGCGTCGGCCCAGAGCCAGTCGGTGGTGGTGTTGGTGCCGTCGCTGTCCAACCTGCTGTTTATCGAAACCCTCGAAGCCATCCACCAAGTGCTGCGGCCCAAGGGCTTTGAAGTGCTGATCGGCAACACCCACTATTCCCGCGACGAAGAAGAAGACCTGCTGCGCAACTACATGGCCTACCAGCCACGGGGTTTACTGCTGACCGGGTTTGACCGTACGGAAAGTGCGCGGCGCATGGTGGAATCGAGCAACGTGCCGTGTGTGTACATGATGGATTTGGACCCGAATGCCGGCCTCAACTGTGTAGGCTTCTCGCAGATGAACGCCGGGGAAACGGCGGCCGCGCATCTGATCTCACGGGGTCGCAAGCGCTTGGCCTACATCGGCGCGCAACTGGACCAGCGCACGTTGTTGCGCGGTGAGGGTTTTCGGCGCGCTCTGCAACAGGCGGGGTTGTATGACCCGGCGCTGGAAGTGCTGACGCCACGCCCGTCGTCGGTGGGCCTGGGTGGTGAGCTGTTCCTGCAACTGCTGGCCAGCCATCCGGATGTGGACGCGATCTTCTTTGGCAACGACGACCTGGCTCAGGGCGCGTTGCTGGAGGCGTTGCGCCATGGCATCAAGGTGCCGCAGCAGATCTCGGTGCTGGGCTTCAACGACCTGCCCTCGTCCTCGTTCATGGTGCCGCGGTTGAGCAGCATCAGCACGCCACGGGAAGCCATTGGCCGACGCGCCGCTGAACATCTGCTGACGGTGATGGCCGGCAACAAGATCGCCCGGCCAGTGGTGGACATGGGGTTTGAGTTGAAGGTGCGCGAGAGTACCTAGGCGGCAGCTGTAGGAAGTGACTGGTGTTGATGCCGGCGCCTTGCTCCGTTGCCTACAGGTACGTCAGAATCCGCCGGCTTGTGCGCCTGGGTAGGGCTCTCTAAGGTTGCCCGGTCGCTGAATTTCTCAGTGATCGGGTTTAGTAGCCCGAACTGGTTCACTCTTAGTGCATGAGCTTCATCTGTCAGACGATTTTGTCTGTGCTTGATGGCGGCTGTGCGTAGGGCACCTTCGGGTGCGCCGGCTATGAGTGTCCACCGGTCTACTAACCTGCGCGCAGCTGCCTCCTTTTCGTTTAGTAGCGATGTGGGGGTGGCCTAATACAGGGCACTTACTATGTTCAAAGCAACTCCAAATCCCCCCGCCTTATTCACCGTCAGCCCCGACGCCAACAGCGAAAGCCTGATCGCCAACAGCTACGAGACGTTTTCCTCGGTCAGCACGTTATTGCTCGACCTGTCTGATGAACTCACCGGCAAAGACCGCGACACCGCATTGGCGATTCACCAGTTGAGTGAGTTGGGCGTATTGCTGATGGGCAAGTTGATGGACCAGGAATCACCACTCTGCTAAGGGCCCAGACGCGGTCAATGTGGGAGCTGGCTTGCCTGCGATAGCATCACCTCGGTATGCCTGATACACCGAGGTGCCTGCATCGCAGGCAAGCCAGCTCCCACATTTTTAGTCGTCGTTGGCCCATGCCCCTGCTAAATTGCCCCCTGCCTTCTCACCCTCGTCAGGAAAGCACCATGGGCCATTCGCTGAAAATCCTGGGTCGCACCTCCTCCATCAACGTGCGAAAAGTCCTGTGGACCTGCCAGGAACTGGATATCCCCTACGACCGCGAAGACTGGGGCATCGGCTTCACGCCCACCCAGTCCCCCGAATTCCTGGCCCTGAACCCCAACGCCCAAGTCCCGGTACTCGTGGACGACAACGGCGTGCTGTGGGAATCCAACACCCTCTGCCGCTACCTCGTGGGCCTGCACCAACGCCACGACCTGTTGCCCGTCGAGCCGGCGGCCCGGGCCAGGGTCGAGCAATGGATGGACTGGCAAGCCACCGAACTCAACCCGTCGTGGGGCTACGCCTTCCACGCCCTGGTGCGCAAGAACCCGGACTACCAGGACCCGCAACGCATCAAAGCCGGGGTAAAAAGCTGGAACGACAAGATGGGCCTACTGGAACAGCAACTGATCAAAACCGGAGCCTATGTGGCCGGTAACGATTTCACCCTGGCCGACATCCTCATCGGCCTGTCGGTACACCGCTGGCGGATGACGCCCATGGAGCGTCCGTCCTACCCGGCCGTCAGCGCCTACTACGAAACCCTCAGCCAGCGCCCCGGCTTCAAGACCTTCGCCCTCGACGGTCATAACTAAAAACAAGGACCACACAATGAACGGACTCAACGTACTACTCACCGGCGCCTGCGGCCGCATTGGCAAGACGTTTTTCGAAGCCTCGAAAGACCGCTACCGCTTCACCCTCACCGACCGCATCGAGCCGGATTTCGCCCTCGGCGAACACCGTTTCATCCACGCCGACCTGAGCGACAAAAGCGCCCTCGCCGCCCTGCTCGACGGGATTGACGTGATCGTGCACCTGTCCGGCATCCCCCACGCCAGCGCCACCTTCGACGAGTTGCTGCCCAACAACATCCTGGCCACTACCTACCTGTTCGAAGCCGCCGTGGCCGCGGGTGTGAAACGCCTGGTGTTCGCCAGCAGCGCCCAGACCATCGAAGGCTACCCGGTCGACCGGCAAATCACCCCCGGCATGCAGGTGATGCCCGCCAACCTGTACGGCGTGAGCAAATGCTACGGCGAAGCCCTGTGCGGTTTTTACGCCGCCAAAACCCCGCTCTCCACCATCGCCCTGCGTATTGGTGCATTCGAATTCCCGGAAGCCCCCGACCTGAACAACGCCCGCGACCTCAGCGCCTGGCTCAGCCCCCGCGACGCCGTACAACTGCTGCAACGCTCGGTGGAAACCATCGGGGTGAAACACCTGATCGCCCACGGCATTTCCAATAACCGCTTCAAACGCCTGGACCTGAGCGAAACAACCCGGGTGTTAGGCTATCGCCCCGTGGATGACAGCTTCCAGGCGTTTGATATACCCATTACTTACTAAGCGGGGTAACAAAAAAAGTGGTTTGTCTACTGTGATAACTGACAGTAGACAACTTAGGCCGCCTGGAACTTAATCAGATCTCCTGTTGTTACCCACAAACAAGGAGTTCGATATGACAACTGATACGATTGCTGGTGAAAAAGACATCAAGGCATCCGAGGGGCGCCTAGTGGCCACTGAAGCCTATGAAGGCCCCTTCGACACTCGCGTGGTCAGCTATCGAGAGTGGTCCACCGGCACCCGGCTTATCAACCTTGAAGGCAAGGAAATCATTAACCCCCAAGAATCCCGCGGCATTAAAATCGCCTTTTCCAATAACTTCAAGACTGGGGTACACAAAGTCCCCCAAGACGCTTTTCCGGTTTTCGCCGAGTTGACTTATTTCCGCGACGTAGGCGATCGCAGAACTCAATTTGCAGCCAATAGGGGATCGTTTGAGTTGGTAACTTATGACCGGGAAAAAGCCTCGGCTTCAGGCACCTTCGATTTTGTCGCTGTAGTAGACGGTGCTGAGCATTCATTCAAAGGGCACTTCTCCATTCGATACGTTCAGGAATGACAAAAGCTGAATGCCTTGGAGATTGAAATAGCTGAGCGAGCCCTCGAGCCATAAAAACTCGCAATACAAGCGCCACAAGCAATGATTCAACAAATAAGCCGATGACTCGCTCAATTTTCGCAAGCACTGATTTCCGATAGCAGGCTAAGATTCCAAGTCATTGCCCTTGGAACTTCCCCCATGCCTTCTTCCCCTCACGCAGACGGCATCGACCCGATCCGCGCCGCGCATATCAGTGCGCGCATCGATCGGTTGCCCGCCGTCGCCACCGTTTGGCGCCTGGTGGCGCTGCTGTCGATTGGCGGTTTTTTCGAGCTGTATGACCTGTTCCAGACCGCCTACATCAGCCCCGGCCTGATCAGTGACGGGATTTTCCATACCGGCAGCCAGGGCGTGTTCGGCTTCTCCGACCAGGCGGCCTTTGCCTCGGCGACCTTCCTCGGCCTGTTCCTCGGCGCCAGCCTGCTCAGCCCGATTGCCGACCGCTACGGGCGCCGCGCGATCTTCACCTTTGCGTTGATCTGGTACACCGTCGCCACGGTGCTGATGGGCATCCAGACCTCCGCCCTGGGCATCATCTGCATGCGCTTTTTGGTGGGCATTGGTTTGGGGATCGAGCTGGTCACTATCGACGCCTACCTCTCGGAGCTGGTGCCCAAGCGCATGCGCAGTTCGGCGTTTGCCTTCGCATTTTTCATCCAGTTCCTGTCGGTGCCGGCGGTGGCGTTGATGTCGTGGTGGCTGGTGCCCCAGGCGCCGTTCGGGATTTCCGGCTGGCGCTGGGTGGTGCTGAGCAGTGCGGTGTTTGCGCTGTTTATCTGGCAACTGCGCAAGCGCCTGCCGGAATCGCCACGCTGGCTTGCACAAAAAGGCCGTTTCGACGAGGCCGGGCAGATCATGGACAGCCTCGAAGCGCGCTGCCAGAAAGACCACGGCAAGCCACTCGATGAGCCGGAACCGCAAGCCGTCAGCGTGCAGGGCCAAGGGCGCTTTGCCGATATCTGGCAACCGCCGTACCGGCGCCGGGCGTTGATGCTGATTGTGTTTCACGTGTTCCAGGCCATCGGATTTTTCGGCTTCGGCAACTGGCTGCCGGCGCTGCTCTCAGGCCAGGGCGTGAGTGTTACTCACAGCTTGGGTTATGCCTTCATCATCACCCTCGCCTACCCGCTGGGGCCGCTGCTGTTTGTGAAGGTGGCGAACCGGTTTGAGAACAAATGGCAGATCGTCGGCTCGGCCCTGGGGGCGGTGATCTTTGGCAGTTTGTTCGCGCTGCAAACCACCGCCGTGGGGCTGGTGATCTGCGGCGTGATGATCACCTTCTGCAACGCCTGGCTGAGTTTCAGTTATCACTCCTACCAGAGCGAATTGTTCCCCACCAATATCCGCGCACGGGCGGTCGGCTTTTGCTATTCGTTCAGCCGGTTGTCCACGGTGTTCAGCAGTTTGTTGATCGGCGTGATTCTCGAACACCTCGGCACGCCGGGCGTGTTGGCGTTTATCGCCAGCAGCATGTTGATCGTGATGATCACCATCAGCTGGTTCGGCCCGCGCACCCGCAACCTGGCGCTGGAGAACATTGCCCACTAGCGGCAAACCCTGGCCGTCGGCACGCCAAGGCTTGCCGACGGTGGCGGCCAAAAGCCCCGTAAACACGGGGCCACACCATTGGGCACGCTAATTGCTCCTCCTGTGGCACCGCCCACATCCACAGGTGTCCTGATCATGCTGATCAACAACAATCCCCAGGCTCAGTCGACGATCCAACGCATCAAGCGCGCAGACATGGACCCGGCCAACGCCGCGGCCAGCGCGCTGTACAGCGGTGCCGCGCAAAACGCGCAAGGTGCCGCCGGCGTGTCCACCACCCAGGCCGCCGCCGATGCCAAGGCTGACAACATCGATGCGGCCTTTGCCAAGACCCGCGTGCAGTTGCAGGCCACCACCGCGACCACGTCGAGCACTGATGTGCCCAAGACCGACTCCACCACATCGGCCCGCAGTGACTTCACCGACTACATGAAGAAAAGCCCGGCCGAGCGCATCCGCGAGCAACTGCTCAAGGAACAGGGTTTGACCGAAGAAGATGTGAAGAACCTGCCGCAGGAAAAGCAGGACGCCATTTCCAAAGAAGTGGCCGCACGCCTGAAGGACCAGCAGGCGCAGCAGGTAGCGGCGAAAACCGCTGACCCGCAGGCGCAGACGGTGAAAGAGACCCTGGCTGCAATCTAAGCCCTGACAATACAAACCCTGTGGTCAGGGAGCTTGCTGTGGCTAGGGAGCTGCTGTGGCGAGGGAGCTTGCTCCCGCTGGGCTGCGAAGCGGCCCCAAAATCCTGGGAGCGCTGCGCACTCCAGCGGGAGCAAGCTCCCTCGCCACAGCAGCTCACTCGCCACAGGTTATTTCTCGGCCATAACGGTGTGTTACTGCAACTGCAGTGTCGAGTTGAACTGACTGATCGCATCCACCACATGCCGTGACCCTTCCTGAATCTCCAGGATCACCTGCCCCGCCTCATTCGCCAGCTCCACCCCAAGCCCCGTGCGGCTCAAGCTCGACTGCATGCTCGACACCGCGCTGATCGACAGGTCGTGGTTCTTGCGCACCACGTCCACAATCTCGATCGTCGCCTGGCTGGTTCGCGCCGCAAGGCTGCGCACCTCATCCGCCACCACCGCAAACCCGCGCCCATGTTCACCCGCCCGGGCCGCTTCGATCGCCGCGTTGAGCGCCAGCAGGTTGGTCTGGTCGGCAATGCCGCGGATGGTCTGGACGATACTGCCGATGATGTCCGACTGCTTGCTCACCGCATCGATGCTCACGGCGGCCTCATTCAGGTCTCGAGAAATTTCTTCGATGATCTGCACGGTCTGCTGCACCACTTCCGACCCCTTGCGGGCGCAGGCGTCGTTCTGCACCGAGGTGGCGTGGGCCGAGTCGGCGGCGGTGCGCAAGGTGGTGACCTGCTCGGTGATGTCACTGGCGAACTTCACCACTTTGTACAGGCGCCCGCTGGCATCGAAGATCGGGTTGTAGGAGGCTTCCAGGAACAGCGTTTGGCCGAATTTGTCTTTGCGCTCAAACCGATGGGAGTGATATTCGCCGCGATTGAGCGAAGCCCAGAATGCCTTGTAGGCCGGCGAATCGGTCTCACCGCGATGACAAAACATACTGTGGTGCTGGCCCACGATTTCACCGAGGGAATACTTCACTGTCTTCAGGAAGTTGTCGTTGGCATTCAGAATCTGGCCTTGCGGAGTGAATTCAATCACCGCCATGGAGCGGCCGATGGCGTCGATCAGGCTCTGGTTTTCATGCTCGCGGTGAATCCGCGCCGAGATGTCCGAGGCCACCTTGATCACGCTCTGCACCTGGTTGTCGGAATCGACCACCGGCATGTAGCTGGCTTCCAGCCACACCTCCTGGCCATGTTTATTCAGCCGCATGAAGGTGCCGCTGAGGGGCTCGCCCCGCGCCAGGTCGCGCCAGAGCTTGGCGTAGGCGTCGGTATGGGTGTAGGCCTCTTCGCAGAAAATCCGGTGATGCTTGCCGCGAATCTCTTCGGCACTGTAGCCCATGGTCTTGCAGAAATTTTCATTGGCATCCAGCACGATGCCGTTGCGATCAAACTCGATCATTGCCATGGAACGGCTGATGGCGGCCAATTTGGCCTTGGCTTCGGTAAGGGCACAGGAGAAACGTTCGATTTCCAGCAGGTCGGATTTGTGTTGGCGGTTGAACATGACAGATCACCCTTTATTTTACCGACGCCCACGCGGGCGGATTCCATTCACGGTTTGAATCTTGATCTCAGACCTTTATGGGGAAAACCATCCGAAACGCTTTATATGCCATGCGTCATCAACGGTTCTGAGTGAGCATAGACAGGCGTTGGCGCTATGCAAGGCCACTAGTCAGCCAGCATTTGCAGCAAGGCAGTAACCGCTGCGGAGGGCGGTTGATGGCGCGAAGTCACCAACGCAAACTCGCGGTGTACCGGCTCCGTCAGCGGCATCACGCGCAAGCCATTGCGTTGGGCAGGCAGGGTCATCTCGGGTACCAGGGTGACACCGACACCTTCGCGCACCAGGCTGAAGGCGCTGTTCCACTCCCGCACTTCCACCCGCACCTCGCGCACTATCAGACCGGCTTCCCGCGCCAGGCTGCGGGCATTAACGGTGCAGCCGCCGGTGGCAAGCACGAACGGTTGCTCCACCAGCTCCTCCAGCGTCACCGTTGCCTGTGGCGGGCGCCGGGAAAACACGTGCGCCATCGGCAACACGGCCACCCAGTTGTCGCGCCCCAGCACCGCAGCATTGCGCTCGGATGGCGGGTTGAGCACCACCCCCAGGTCGATCAGATTGGCGTCGAGCAAGGTGTTCACTTCATCGTCCGTGACTTCCAGAGCCGTGACCTCGATGCCCGGGTAAAGCTGGTTGAACCGCCGCAGCAGCGGCGGCAGGAACACCGCCAGCACCATGGGGAAACTCGCGATGCGAACCGTCCCACGCAGCATCGGCCGCGCTTCGTCCACGGTGGTGCGAATCGCCTGCAAGGCCCCCAGCATCACCCGCGCCTGCTCGATCACTTGCAGGCCCAGGGCGGTGGGCAAGGTCTGGCGTGCTTCGCGTACAAACAACTGCGCACCGAGGTTGGCCTCCATGGCCGCCATCGCCTGGCTGGCGGCGGACTGGGTCATGCCCACCCGTTCGGAGGCTGCGGTGATACTGCCGTTGTCCGCCACGGCCACCAGCAGGCGCCAGTGCATCAGGTTCATCATGACAGTAGCTGTCCTTATGGCAGGATTCTGAAAGATTAATTTTACGCAAGGTGCCATGCCCACGAGACTGAAGGCAACTGTCCTGCGGAGTTGCCCCGATGAAGCTGTATTTTTCCCCGAATGCCTGTTCCCTCGCCTCCCATATCGTGCTGCGGGAATTGGCCCTGCCGTTTGAATTGATTCGCGTCGACAACCAGAAAAAGCTCACCGCTGACGGTGATGATTTCCTGCTGATCAACCCCAAGGGCTATGTGGCGGCGCTGCAACTGGACAACGGCGAGGTGCTGACCGAAGGCGCCGCGATCCTGCAATACCTGGCCGACCGGGTACCTGCGGCGGGCCTGGCGCCGGCCAATGGCAGTTGGGAGCGGGTGCGTTTGCAGGAGTGGCTGAACTTTGTCTCCAGCGAGATTCATGGCGGGCTGGGGGTGCTGTTCAAGGACGCGATTCCGGATGAGGTGAAGGCGCTGTTCAAGGCCACGCTGTTCAAGCGGTTGGCGATTCTGGTGCAGACCCTGGAGCGTCAGGACTACCTGCTGGGCGCGCAGTATTCAGTGGCGGATGCGTACCTGTTTGTGGTGCTGCGCTGGGCTGGGCTCTTTGATATCGATTTGCAGCAATGGCCGGCGTTGGCGAAGTTCCAGCAGCGGGTGGGCGAGCGGCCGGCGGTGATTGCTGCGTTGGCCGCTGAAAATTCATGACCTGAAAAGCGATCAACATGTGGGAGCGGGCTTGCTGTGGCGAGGGAGCTTGCTCCCGCTGGGCTGCGCAGCGGCCCCAAAAAAAGCGGGAGCGCTGCGCACTCCAGCGGGAGCAAGCTCCCTCGCCACAGCAAGCTCCCTGTCCACAGCAAGCCCCCCCACAGTAACTCCCTCACCACAGGGATAACGTTACGGGGCCTTGAACACCACTTGCTGCACATCGACCTTTTTCGGGATCAGGCCATTGGCAAAAAACGCGTCGGCCGTGCCTTGTTGGGTGGCGATGTCCGTCGCGTTCAGTGGCCGGCTCGGGGTCGGCGAGCGGTGCTTGAAGTAGCTGTCCACCACCGCCGGCTGCAAGCCCAAGGTCTTGGCCATGAGCGCGACGCTTTCGTCGTGTTGGTCCAGGGACAGCCGCTGGGCCTGGGCAAACACCTTGAGAATCGCGGCGATCGCCTGGGGATGCTGCTTGGCAAACGGGCCGCTGGCGATGAAGAAACTGCCCGCCGGGTTCAGCCCCTGGCCATCCCCCAGCACCTTCGCCGAACCGTCCACCACCGCCGCCGAGTAGTACGGGTCCCATACGACCCAGGCGTCGACCTTGCCTTGTTCAAACGCGGCACGGCCGTCGGAGGGCGACAGGTACACCACGTTCACATCCTTCCACTGCAAGCCCGCACGCAGCAGGCTTTTGAGGAACAGGTTGTGGGCGCTGGAGCCCTTGAGCAGCGCCACACGCTTGCCCTTGAGTTCGGCCACGCTCTGCACGGTGCTGTCCTTGGGCAGCAGGATCGCTTCGGTGCGCCCGTCATTGGGTTCGACGCCGATGTAGCGAATGTCGATGCCGGCGGCCTGGGCGAAGATCGGCGGGATGTCGCCGATATTGCCGATGTCGATACTGCCGCCGTTCAAGGCCTCGATCAGCGGCGGGCCGCCGAGGAATTCGATCCACTCGACCTTGGTGCCTGGCAGCCCTTCTTCGAACAGGTGATGCTCACGGGCGAGCACCATGCTCACCGAGCTTTTCTGGTAGCCGACGCGCAGGGTGGCCGGGTCTGCCGCCAGCAGAGGCCCGGCGCACAGCGCCAACAGTGTGGCTGCGATGAGTTTGCGCATCAGAGATTCTCCTTGACCTTGGCGGCGACGTCGGCCGGCACCCATTGCTGCCAGACCTGCGGTTGTTCTTTCAGGAACGCTTCGGCCACTTGGCGCGGCGCGGTGCGTTTCTCGGCCATTTGCGCAAGGATGCCGTTGAGCAGGTCAATCGGCAGGTCGACCTTTTCAAAGAACGTCACCAGTTGCGGGTACTGCGCCTTGAACGGCGCCGACACGCCAATCGCCAGGTGCGCCGGCATCGAGCGGGTGCCGATGGGGTGCGGGTTGTTGGCGTCGGCCAGGGTCTTCCAGGCTTCGGCGTTGAACGGTGGTTCTTCCAGTTTGATCAGCTTGAAGCGCCCCAACAGTGGCGTCGGCGACCAGTAGTAGAACAGCACCGGCTTGCCGCGTCGGATCGACGAAGCGACCTCGGCATCCAGCGCCGCGCCGGAGCCGGTGCGGAAGTTGACGAAGCTGTCGGTCAGGCCGTAGGCCTTGAGTTTCTGGCTGTTGACGATCTCCGAGGTCCAGCCGGTGGGGCTGTTGAGGAAGCGCCCGCGGGTCGGGTCTTCGGGGTCGCGGAACACGTCTTTGTAGCGGGCCAGGTCGGCCACAGATTTAAGCTCCGGGGCCAGGGGTTTGATACCGCGCTCGGCGTCGCCCTTGATCACGTATTCCGGCACCCACCAGCCTTCGGTGGCGCCTTTGACGGTGTCGCCCAGGCCGAACACCTTGCCTTCGCTTTCGGCCTTGACCCACGCCGGACTGCGCCCGGCCCATTCCTCGCCGATTACCTGGATATCGTCCTTGGCCAGGGCGGCCTCCAGGCTCACGGTGCTGCCGGGCAAGGTGTCGGTGGGCAGGCCATAGCCTTTCTCGACGATCAGGCGCAGCACTTCGGTGATGAGGCTGCCGCTTTCCCAGGTGATGTCACCGAAGTGAATCGGTTTGGCAGGTTCGCCAGCTGTGGCGGACTGTGCCAGGACCGTCAGTGCCAGTAGCGAGCCACCGAGCAGGTTTTTGAGTGTTCTCATGCATAGCCTCTTGGAGATGATCGTTCCCCCGCTCTGCGTGGGAATGCCTCTTGTGACGCTTCGCGTCACGCTTTGGGGCGCAGAGCGGCCCAGGCTGCATTCCCACGCGGAGCGTGGGAACGATCGGTAGGGGGTTTAAAAATCATCACTGAGCCGCGTGCAGTAAAGGCGCCGTCGGCGACAGGTAGCTGTATTGCTGGCCCGGGGTCTGGCGCAAACGGCTCATGTAGTTGCTGACCGAGCGCGGTGAAATGCCCAGTTCAGCCGCGATTTCCGGGTAGGTCAGGCCGTTGAGCTGCGACAGCAGAAAGGTCGCCTTGACCTTGGCCGGCAAGCCGTCGAGCAATTGGTCGATGGCCTGCAGGGCTTCGAGCATCTGCGCCAGGTATTCCGGGGATGGCGCGGGCGAGGTTTCGTCCTGGTCGAGGGCGTCGAGGTAAGCGCGCTCCAGGTCACGGCGGCGCCACAGCTGGTACATCAGGCGTTGGGCAATGGTGGTGAGCAAGGCGCGAGGCTGGCGGATCGGCGCCACGCCCGGGGAACTCAGAAGCTGGACGAAGGTGTCGGCGGCGATGTCTTCGGCGTGGGCGCGGGAATCGAGGTGGCGGTGCAATCGGCTGCACAGCCAGTCGTAATGACTGCGAAATAATCCGCCCACGTAGTCGCTGTGAGAAGTGTCGGCGCCGGACATAGTGGCTCCATCTGAGTAGGTTGCGCGTTATGTCCGGTGTTCCGGTGGAGCGATCCTAGCAAGGCTAGTTATTCTTTAATAATATTAAAAATGCATTTTTATATAACCAATCGTTCCCAGGCTCCGCGTGGGAACGATCATTGGAGGCCTGGATAACCCAGGGCTTCGGCCTGCTGCTGGTAATCCAGCAGCACCTGGTAATCAGCCTCGGTGGCGGGCAGCACTTCGTGTACGCCGAGGGTTTGCACCACGTCGGGCAGGTCCTGCAAGGCGAGGTTCATGGCTTCACGCAGGGGTTCACTAGAGCCGGGCGCGGTGATGTACGGCAACGTGGGGCTGGGCGCACTGCGGGTGACGATCCGCAGCCCGGCCACTTCCTGCGGCGCAAAACGCGCGAGGTAGTCGAAGGTCACGCTGTCGATGGCGGCCAGGTCGGCGCGGTCTTCCCGCAGCCAGCGCAGGCTTTCACGATGGGCACCGCTGATGCCGACCTGCGCAAAAAACCGGCCGCCCTGCTGCAGCGGCGCCAGGCGTTCGCGCAGCAGGTTCATGCCACTGTTGGAGTCATGGCCGTTGATCACGCCGCGGCTGTTGTGGAAGTCGGCCAAGGCGCTGCGGGAATTGTCGTCGCGGGTCAGCAGCAGGCTGCAATGCTGGCCGCCGCTGCTGTGGGGCAGTTCGTAGCGCGGGCGGCCGATCACCTGGACTTGCCCGCGCAACTCGGTCATCAGCGGGTAGCCGCAGGTTTGCGTCAGCAGCAATTCGGGGGCGCGCCACAGGCTGCGCAGGTCGAGATGTTCGGCATTGCGGCGGGTCAGGCCCAGGTGTTCCAGGATGCGCGAGAGCCAACGCTCATTGGCCTGTTGCACCTCTTGTGGCGCCACGTACATCAGCAGTTCGGCGTAGCGGTCACTCATGGTCGTCTCTCAAGCAAAGGGATGCCGTGGGCTGTCGATGGCCCTGAGGCCGTGACGCCCGATCAACTGACCGTAACCCTGCACCAGGAACCCGCCGCTGCGCGCCACCCATTGTTCCCGGCGCGCGCGGTACACGGTGGGCAACAAGTACCACGGCAACTTCGGCAGGTCGTGATGCACCAGGTGCAGGTTGTTGTTGAGGAACAGCCAGGTCCATGGCCAGGCGGCTTCATTGAGCACCGTGCGCTGTTCCGGGTGTGGGTGCGGGCGGTGTTCATAGTAGGAACGGATCGCCGCCACCGACAAGGCCGGCACGCTGACCAGCACCACGTAGTGCCACACCGGCAGCACGCTGCAGTGGGCGATGAAGGTCAGCATCAGCACGGTCACGGTGCCGTGGCTCAGCCACATCAACCAGGCTTGGCGCTGGCCTTGGCGCAGGCGCCTGAATTCGTTGCGCGCCAGTTTCCACAGCGCCATCGGCGAACCCAGCAGGAAGCGCCCGAGGACGGTCTTGGTCAGCCAATGCAAGGTGCGCTCGAACAGCGAACTGGCGTCCCACTGTCGCTGATTCAGGTAGCGGCTTTCCGGATCAACACCGGGCACCGTCAGGTCTTCGTCATTGTGATGAACAAGGTGGCAGTTGCGGTACAGGGTGTAGGGGTACCAGACGGCAAACGGCGCGTAGCCGAGGACTTTGTTCAGGGCAGTGAAGCGGGTGGGATGGCCGTGCAGGAGTTCGTGTTGCAGGGACATCCACAGCGCCACGAGCGGAATCAACAGTGCAGTACTCAGCCACAGGCCGAGCCAGTGGCTGCCAAACATCACCGCAAACCAGCCGGCATACACACCGATCAACAGCAGCCAGGTCGGCCACTCGGTGCGAGCGGTAAAGGTCTGGGCCAGGGCTTCGATTTCGAGGCTGTGGGTTTCATCAAGGTAGTTGGACATCGGCAGCTCAGGGCAGGCGTGGCCGACGAAAAAGTCGGCTTCATCCTGCTCTGTGCAATGAGGCGGGAAAATCTTGCAGATCGTTGGGTGCTTAGCTTAGAACGTTAGTGGCCGAACAGATTGCTGTCGGTTTTCTTGGCCTTTTTCTCGGCGCGTTTTTCATCGGCGGTCTTTGCCGGTTTCTTCTTGTCAGCTTTCTTGGAATTCAGACCTTTGGCCATGATGCGTGCTCCACTTACAGGGGATGTAACACTGGGTATAACACCGATTGCCCAACAGAAGGCGCTTTGCCCGACTTATAATCTTCGCCCCCTGAATTCGCGTGTTTGAAAACCATGCCCGAGTTGCACATCGACCGACTGGCAGAGCCTCTGTGGCCGCTGCTGAACAAGTTCTACCGCAGCCATAACTCACCGATGAAGGCCCTCAAGGGCGGCCAGTTGTGGGTGGCCAAAGGCAGCGAGATCGTCGCGGGCCTGTGCCTGACGCCCGTGGTGGGCGGGCAATGGTTGACCGGGCTGTTTGTCGACCCGGCGATGCGTGGCCAGGGGCTGGCGGCGCAGTTGATTCGAGCCTCGGTGGCCGGCGTTGAAGGCACGGTGTGGCTGCTGTGCCATCCGGACCTGGAAGGCTTTTACCAACGCCTGGGCTTTACCCAGGACACGCTGCTGCCGCAGTCGCTGTCCGAGCGCCTGGTGCGTTACAAACGTAACAAGCCAATGATTGCGATGGGCTTAGAACCGTTGGTGAGGTCGACCTTCAATAAAGTGTGATCAGCCGTTGTGGGCCCCATGCTAGCCTCAACGGCACCAGAGGCCCATTACAGGATGATCATGAAAGCGACCCTTGCAGCCTTATCCCTTGCAGCCCTCCTCGCCCCGGCCTTGAGCCAGGCAGCCGAAGCGCCGGTTTCCGCCGAGCAGTACGCAAGCGTGCTCGCCGGCAGTTGGCGCTTGCCGGCCAACAGCGCACGGGATGTTTATCGTCATCCGCAACAGACCCTGGAATTCTTTGGCTTGCGGGCCAACCAGACCCTGATCGAAATCACCCCGGGTGCCGGCTGGTACAGCGAAGTGCTGGCACCGCTGCTCAAGGATAATGGCCATTACATCGCCGCTGTGCAGGCCCCCAGCAGCAGTGCCTACGCGCGTACGTCAGAGGAAAACCTGAAGAAGAAATTCGCCGCAGACCCGGCGCATTACGCCAAGGCGGGCTTTGCCGAGTTCGACCCCAAGGCGCCGGTGCTGGGCAGGCCAGGCTCGGCCGACACCGTGCTGACCTTTCGCAACGTGCACAACTGGGTGATGGCGGATACGGCGCCGGCGATGTTCGAGGCGTTCTTCAAGGTGTTGAAGCCGGGTGGCGTGCTGGGGGTGGTGGATCACCGGGCCAAGGACGGGGCGTCGCTGGAAGACATCAAGCACAGCGGTTACCTGACCACGGCGTATGTGGTGAAACTGGCGACCGATGCGGGGTTCAAGCTTGAGGGCCAGAGTGAGGTGAATGCCAACCCGAAAGACACCAAGGATTACCCGGATGGGGTCTGGACGTTGCCGCCGGCGTTGACGCTGGGGGAGAAGGACAAGGCGAAGTATGTGGCGATTGGTGAGTCGGATCGGATGACCTTACGGTTTGTTAAGCCGGCTAAATAAACCCCACCATCTGTGATGAGAGAGCTTGGTGTGGCGAGGGAGCTTGCTGTGGCGAGGGAGCTTGCTCCCGCTGGGCTGCGCAGCGGCCCCAAAATCTTGGGAGCGCTTCGCACTCCAGCGGGAGCAAGCTCCCTCGCCACAGCAAGCTCCCTCGCCCAGCAAGCTCCCTCGTCACAGGGATCGCCGGTTATTCGTCTGCCGTCGGGTCCATATCCGGGAACATCACGTCGATAAACCCGAACTTGCTGAAATCGGTAATCCGCGACGGGTACAGCCGGCCGATCAGGTGATCGCACTCGTGCTGGACCACCCGGGCGTGAAAGCCTTCGGCGATCCGCACAATCGGCTCGCCCTTGGGGTCAAACCCTTCGTAGCGAATCTGCTGGTAGCGGTCCACTGCCCCACGCAAACCAGGCACCGACAGGCATCCTTCATAACCCTCTTCCAGCACCGGGCTGAGCGGCGTGATCAGTGGGTTGATCAGGATGGTCTGGGGCACGGCAGGCGCATCGGGGTAGCGTTCGCTGCTCTCGAAACCGAAGATCACCAGTTGCAGGTCCACGCCAATCTGCGGCGCGGCCAGGCCAACGCCACCGACGTGTTCCATGGTCTGGAACATGTCATCAATCAACTGCCACAGCTCGGGGCTGTCGAACATTTCCGGCGGAACCGGCGGGGCAACACGCAGCAGGCGCTCATCGCCCATTTTCAGGATTTCACGGATCATCGATCAGACTTCATCGGTAGTGGGCTTGAGGGAAGGGTCTCGGCCAAGGCCGGAAACATGCTTTTTTTCGTCGTGCTCGCCAAAGTCCTTTTCACCAGGATCCTTGCCTTCAGCCGACATGTGTTCGATCACCGCGTTCATCTCCGCCCCCAGCAACAGCACGGCGGCCGAGATGTAGAAGTACAGCAGCAACACAATAATCGCGCCGATACTGCCATACATGGCGTTGTAGTCGGCAAAGGTTTTGACGTAGTAGCCAAAGCCCAGGGAAGCAATGATCCACACCACCACCGCCAGCACCGAACCCGGGGTGATGAAGCGGAATTTCTGCTTCACGTCAGGCATCACGTAGTACATCAAGGCCACGGAAAACATCAACAGGATCACGATCAGCGGCCAGCGCAGGATGGTCCACAGCGTGACCACGAATTCCTGCATGCCGATCTGCCCCGCCAGCCATTCCATCACCTGCGGTCCGAGCACCATCAGTGCAGCGGCGGCCAACAGCATGCCGGCGAAACCTACGGTGTAGAAAATCGACAACGGGAACCGCTTCCAGATCGGCCGGCCTTCCACCACGTCGTAGGCGGCGTTCATCGCACTCATCATCAGGCGCACACCCGCCGAGGCGGTGTACAGCGCAATCACGATACCCACCGACAACAGTCCACCCTTGGATTGCTGCAACTGGTCGATCACCGGGTTGACCTGCTCCAGGGCCTGGGGCGGCAGTACCAGTTCCGATTGCATGCGCAGCCAGGTGAAGAAGTCCGGCAGGTGCAGGAAACCGATCAGGGCAATCAGGAACAGCAGGAAGGGAAACAGCGAGAACAGCATCTGGTAAGCCAATGCCGAGGCGTACGTAGGCATCTCGTCATCCAGGAACTCTGTGACGGTGCGCACCAGCACTTTGTGCAGGGGCAGGCCTTGTAATACCGGAAAAATCATAGCGTCTCCTTTCGCCGCAAAAAATATAAGTTCGTGGGCGACTCAGGGGCCGTTTACTACATCAAGGTAGCCCATTTGGCGACCTCGAAACAATTTCCAAACTTTAATCACTGCCGGTGACACAAAAACGGCCATCCGTGGATGGCCGTCGGGCTGATGTGTTGCAGTCAGCCAGGTCAGGACTATTTGACCGCTTTCTTTACCGCGTCCTTGGTGTCGCCGACTGCTTTTTGCACTTCGCCTTTCTTTTCCTGAACCACGCCTTCAGCCCGCAATTTGTCATTGCCGGTGACTTTGCCAACACCTTGCTTGATGTTGCCGATGGCTTCGTTCGCCAAACCTTTTGCCTTATCCGATGTGCTACTCATGGTATTTCTCCTGGGAACAATCGAGGATTTTGGTCACTACGTAATCGTTGACCCTTGGCCTTTGCCGAGAGTTTCAATTATTTTTTGAGCGGCATTTCATCGCGCCGTACAGGTTTGGCTTTATGTTTTGCGGCCAACCCACGAGAATGCCGGGCACATCCAGGCGCAAGCGCTGGATAACAGATCCCGTAGGAAGGTTATGAAACTCAATAAAGCACAGGCCATTGCCCGCAGAAACCAGGAACTGGGCGGTGCCGTACTCGGCGTCAACAACTGCCACTTCACCGACCTGGACCGCAAACGCAACATCTGGTGGTTCGACCTGCCGGTGGGCCGGATTGCCGTGGGCCAGTACGAGTGGATCCACTTGTTGATGCACAACGCCGAAAGCGACCAGTTGCTGCACCTGAAGGTGCCGACGGTGTTTTTGCGCGAGAAGCTGGAAGGGCTGGTGGTGCGTAATGCTGGCAAGCGTAAGCCGGAGATTACCCTGGAGCTGAGTGCAGACAAGGACTCGTTCCTCAAGGATGTACGCCCGGCCGGTGCTGGTGTGAGCTTTGCGCAGTTCGCACTGTAGGAATACGGTTTAGACCTGTGGGAGCTGGCTTGCCTGCTCCCACAGTTGGATTGCATTTCAATGCGGGAAAATCAGCGCCCAATAAAAAGCCCCGCATCTGCGGGGCTCTTTATTGGGGCCGAGTTACTTCTTCAAACCCAGCTTTTTCAGTTCTTCGTCCCGCAGTTCACGACGCAGGATCTTGCCCACGTTGGTGGTCGGCAGCGCATCGCGGAATTCCACGGCCTTGGGCACCTTGTAGCCGGTGACGTTGGCGCGCATGTGTTCCATCACCTGGTCTTTGGTCAGGGTGGCACCCGGCTTGACCACGATGAAGATCTTGATGTGTTCCCCGGACTTCTCGTCCGGCACACCAATGGCCGCACATTGCAGCACGCCCGGCAGGGTCGCCAGCACGTCTTCCAGCTCGTTGGGGTACACGTTGAAACCGGAGACCAGGATCATGTCCTTCTTGCGGTCGACAATGCGCATGTAGCCATCGGGCTGGATGATCGCGATGTCACCGGTCTTCAGCCAGCCTTCGCTGTCGAGGATCTCGGCGGTGGCGTCTTCGCGCTGCCAGTAGCCCTTCATCACTTGCGGGCCCTTGACGCACAACTCGCCCACTTCACCCAGCGCCAGTTCGACGCCGTCATCGGTGATGACCTTGCACAGGGTCGACGGCACCGGGATGCCGATGGTGCCGATCTGGATGTTCTGGATCGGGTTCACGGTGGCCACCGGGCTGGTTTCGGTCATGCCGTAACCTTCGCAGATGGAGCAGCCGGTGACCGCTTTCCAGCGCTCGGCCGCCGCCAGTTGCAGGGCCATGCCGCCGGACAGGGTGACTTTCAGCGCCGAGAAATCCAGCTTGCGGAAGGCGTCGTTGTTGCACAGCGCAACAAACAGCGTGTTCAGGCCGACAAAGCCGCTGAACTTCCACTTCGACAGTTCCTTGACCATCGCCGACAGGTCGCGCGGGTTGCTGATCAGGATGTTGTGGTTGCCGATCAGCATCATCGCCATGCAATGAAAGGTGAAGGCATAGATGTGGTACAGCGGCAGCGGGGTAATCAGGATCTCGCAGCCTTCATTGAGGTTGGAGCCCATCAGCGCCTTGCACTGCAGCATGTTGGCGACGAGGTTGCGATGGGTCAGCATCGCGCCCTTGGCCACGCCCGTGGTGCCGCCGGTGTATTGCAGCACGGCCACGTCGCTGGCGTCGGGGCTGACTTCGTTGACCGGCTGGCCGTGGCCCTTGGCCAGGACGTCGTTGAACTTGATGGCCTTGGGCAAGTGATAAGCCGGGACCATCTTCTTCACGTACTTGATGACGCTGTTGATCAGCAGGCGCTTGAGCGGCGGCAACAGGTCGGCGACTTCAGTGACGATCACGTGCTTGACGGAAGTCTTGGGCACGACTTTTTCAGCCAGGTGCGCCATGTTGGCCAGGCAAACCAGGGCCTTGGCGCCGGAGTCGTTGAATTGGTGTTCCATTTCCCGCGCGGTGTACAGCGGGTTGGTGTTGACCACGATCAAGCCGGCACGGATGGCACCGAATACGGCGACCGGGTATTGCAAGACATTGGGCAGTTGCACGGCGATTCGATCACCGGGCTGCAAGTCGGTATGCTGTTGCAGGTAAGCGGCAAAGGCGCCGGACAGTTCGTACAGTTCACCGTAGGTGATTGTCTTGCCCAGGTTGCTGAAAGCCGGTTTGTTGGCGAAGCGTTGGCAGGACTGCTTCAGTACCGCCTGAATATTCGGATACTCGTCTGGATTGATTTCTGCAGCAATCCCGGCGGGGTACTTATCCTTCCAAAAGTCTTCGATCATGGAAGCCCACTCCTCAGCGACGCGAATTCATTCATCGCATTTGATGCGATTATTATTTGTTTGTTTTTGGGTGAGTCTGGCGGTTAAAAGCAGGCCAAGAGGTCACAAAGCGCGCCGAGAGTAGCAGCTTTGCCAAAGGCCGCCTAGAGCCAAAAGAGGCCCCTACAGTCATAAACATGACTCAAGAACATCTAATGGTCATTTTTAGAGCAAAGATTCTATAAGCCAGGAAATGCCTCTGGAATAGGCTCTACAGGGCTAAAAAACAATGTGGGAGCTGGCTTGCCTGCGATTGCGGTTCGTCAGCCAATACATCTGGTGACTGATACACCGCAATCGCAGGCAAGCCAGCTCCCACATTTTTGAGCCTATTCCAACTCAGGCGATGTCGCGAAGCTCACGCCGCAAGATCTTGCCCACCGGCGTCATCGGCAGCGACTCACGCAACACAATGTGCTTAGGCACCTTGTAGCCAGTGAAGTTGGCCTTGCAGTAGGTCTTCAGCTCTTCAAGGCTCACGCCCTGGGCACGGGCCACCACAAACAGCTTCACCGCCTCGCCGGTACGCTCGTCCGGTACGCCGATCACTGCGCAGCTGGCCACCGCTGGATGCGCCATCACCACGTCTTCGATCTCGTTGGGGTACACGTTGAAGCCCGAGACGATGATCAAATCCTTCTTGCGATCAACGATGCGCACAAAGCCATCCGGGTCGATCACCGCGATATCGCCGGTCTTGAGCCAGCCTTCGGCGTCCAGGCTCTCGGCGGTCGCCACTGGTTGCTGCCAGTAGCCTTTCATCACTTGCGGGCCCTTGATGCACAACTCGCCCCGCTCACCCAGCGGCAACTCCACACCGTTGTCGTCGATGACTTTCATCGCCGTGCCCGGCACCGGAATGCCCACGGTACCCAGCTTCGATTTGCCGCCATAGGGGTTGGTGCTGGCCACCGGGGAGGTTTCGGTGAGGCCGTAGCCTTCGCCAATCGCGCAGCCGGTCAGTTGCTGCCAGCGCTCGGCCGTCGCCTTGACCAGTGCGGTGCCGCCGGAGTTGGTGAGCTTGAGGTGAGAGAAGTCCAGGGTCTTGAAATCCGGATGGTCCATCAACGCCACAAACAGCGTGTTGAGCCCCAGAATCCCGGTGAAGCGCCACTTTTTCAGCTCCTTGATAAAGCCACCAATGTCCCGGGGATTGGTGATCAGCACGTTGTGGTTGCCGGACACCATCATGCACATGCAATTCGCGGTGAAGGCATAGATGTGGTAGAGCGGCAACGGCGCGACCATCACCTCCTGCCCTTCCTTGATCAGCGGATGGCCGTCGTCCCCCAGTTGCGACATGCACGCCCGCACTTGCTGCATGTTGGCCACCAGGTTGCCGTGGGTGAGCATGGCGCCCTTGGCCAGGCCGGTGGTGCCGCCGGTGTATTGCAGCACGGCGATGTCGTCGAGGGTCACCGGGTGGCGGATGAGCGCCTGGCCGGCGCCCATGCGCAGGGCACGCTTGAAGGAGATGGCCTGGGGCAGGTTATAGGCCGGGACCATCTTCTTGACCTTGTCGACCACGGTGTTGATCAGCCAGCCCTTGGCGGCGGGCATGAAGTCGCCCATTTTCGCTTCGATCAGGTACTCGATCTCGGTGTCTTTGCTGACTTCTTCAACCCGCGAGCCGAACAGATTGAGGTACACCAATGCACGAATGCCGGCGTCCTTGAACTGGTGACGCATTTCCCGCGGGGTGTACAGGGGATTGGTGTTGACCACGATCAGCCCGGCACGCAGGGCGCCGAACACGGCAATCGGATAATGCAGGACGTTGGGCATCTGCACCGCAATGCGGTCACCCGGCTTGAGGTCGGTGTGCCCTTGCAGGTAACCGGCGAACGCGGCACTGCGCCGGTCCAGCTCGGCGTACGTCAGGGTGATCCCCATGTTGCTGAACGCCGGACGATCGGCAAAGGCCTTGCAGGAACGCTCGAAGACTTCGATCACCGACTTGTAGGCGCTCAGGTCGATCTCGCTGGGCACCCCGGCCGCGCGTTTGTCATTCCAGAAATCAGGTTGCATTATTCTTGTCCTCTTACCTGAGTGGTCCGGCCGCTTTTGATTGCAATGAAAGCGGAGCTTTGGGGACGTTAGCAGCTATGGTCAATCAGGCAAATACAACAAGATGCGTCATTGATTGCGTGAATCTCCCCGCCAAGGCCAGCACTGATCCAGCGGCCCGAGGCAATTGAGCGATACACTGCAACGACCCTGAGCAAAGGAAGCGCCATGAACCACACCACTTTCTGGCTGACCGCGAATGACCGCAGTCGGGTGTACGTCAACCAATGGCTACCCGACGGGCCGCCCAAGGCGCTGATCATGCTGGCCCACGGCATGGCCGAGCACAGTGGCCGCTACGGGCGCCTGGCCCAGGCATTGTGTGACGCCGGTTATGGCCTGTATGCCCCCGACCAGCGCGGCCACGGGCGTACCGCCGACGAGGGCACCCTGGGGCTGTTCGCCGAGAAAGACGGCTGGAACAAAGTGGTGGGTGACCTGGCGAGCCTCAATCAGCACATCGGCCAGCAGGCGCCGGGCGTGCCGATCATCCTGCTGGGGCATAGCATGGGCAGCTACATCGCCCAGGCGTATCTGCTGCACCACAGCGCCAGCCTTAACGGGGCGATTCTCAGCGGCTCGAACTTCCAGCCGGTGGCGCTGTACGGCGCGGCCAAGGTGATTGCCCACGTCGAACGCCTGCGCCAGGGCTTGCGGGGGCGCAGCGCGCTGATTGATTTCCTGTCATTTGGATCGTTCAACAAAGCGTTCAAACCCAATCGCACCGCTTTCGACTGGCTCAGCCGCGACCCGGCGGAGGTCGACAAGTACGTCAGCGACCCGCTCTGCGGCTTTCGCTGCACCAACCAGCTGTGGATCGACCTGCTGGGCGGCTTGCAGCAAATCAGCAAAGCGTCCAATCTCGCTCAGATCGATCCGGGCCTGCCGATCCTGATAATGGGTGGAGAATGTGATCCGGTCAGTGAAGGCAAGCGTCTCAAAAGTCTGGCCAACGCGTTGCGCGAAGCCGGCTGCCAGAATCTGGAGCTGAGCATTTATCCGCAGGCGCGCCACGAATTATTCAACGAAACCAACCGTGATGCGGTCACAGCCGATGTGCTGGCGTGGCTGGCCCAGGCAGCAGTACTGCGCCGCCCTAATCGCTGCGAATGATTTTTCGTTTAAAATCAATACATTAAGATTTTTGATTAGCCACAGGATGCAGCATCTGATGACCCAGGTTACCAACACGCCTTACGAAGCCCTCGAAGTCGGCCAGACCGCCAGCTACAGCAAAACCGTCGAAGAACGCGATATCCAGTTGTTCGCAGCGATGTCCGGCGACCACAACCCGGTGCATCTGGACGCCGAATTCGCCAAGGCGACCATGTTCAAGGAGCGCATTGCCCACGGCATGTTCAGCGGCGCCCTGATCAGCGCAGCGGTAGCGTGCGAGTTGCCCGGGCCCGGCACGATCTACATCGGCCAGCAAATGACCTTCCAGAAGCCGGTCAAAATCGGCGACACCCTGACCGTGCGTCTGGAAATCCTGGAAAAGCTGCCGAAATTCCGTGTGCGCATCGCCACCCGCGTGTTCAACCAGCGCGATGAGTTGGTGGTGGACGGTGAGGCCGAGATCCTCGCGCCGCGCAAGCAGCAGACCGTGACCTTGACCGAATTGCCGGCCATCAGCATCGGCTGACTCATCGCCCATGAAAAAGCCCCGCATCGGCGGGGCTTTTTTATTCAGGCGGGGCTCAAGACTGAGCGCGAGCCTGGTTACGCAGGGCTTTCACCTGGTCGTGGTTACGTTGCGCGCCGTGGAACTGACGCTCCACCAGGTCACGAATGCCGAGCAGGTTGTGCTTGTTGATCTTCTCGATCGCTTCTTTGTAAGCCTTCAGTGCGTGGTCTTCACCGCGCTCGGCTTCGTTCAGTACAGCCTCTTCGTCTTTACCAGTGACCATCGACTTCACGTCGACCCAGCCACGGTGCAAGGCACCGGCGACGCTACCGGATTTTTCCGGATCGCCACCCAGGGCTTTAACGGCGGTCTGCAGTTCGGCAGCAGCGGTGGCGCAATCAGCGGAACGCTTGGCAAACAGGGCTTTGAGCTCAGGATGCTTGATGTCTTCTGCGCAGGTCTTGAAGCCTTCCTGGCCGTCCTTGCTGGTCTCGATCAGGTCATTCAGTACGGAGATCGATTCTTTGTTGATATCAGTCATTTTTCAATTCCTTCGCGGGTTTAGAAACGTGTCTTAATAATTGCAGCGCCCGTGCCAGGTTTTTAAAAACAACTTAATCTTTATATTTCAATAACTTATAAATTAACCAAAAATCTGTATCCGCTTTATTTGCATGATCTGTCATTTGGCCTCCATGCAGAATGCCTGTATTTTCCAAGGCATCGACTCAAACACCTGAAGCCCTAATGAATCCTGAAAAACTCGAATTGCTGATCACCCGCGAAATGCCCTTCGGCAAGTACAAGGGTCGGATCATTGCCGACCTGCCCGGCCCCTACCTGAACTGGTTTGCCCGTGAAGGCTTCCCCCACGGCGAGCTTGGCGGGTTGCTGGCCCTGATGCAGGAAATCGACCACAACGGCTTATCCGAATTGCTGGAACCCCTACGCGCCAAACACGGCAAGCCTGCCCCTCGTCATTAATCGAGCACGCACATGGACAGTACCCGCGACGAACAACACTGGCACGCCATCGCCCAGCGCTACGACCTGGAGCCCGGCCCGATCAACCTCGAAAACGGTTACTTCGGGCGCATGAGCCGCGCGGTACTGCAGCAGTATCAGGACAACGTCGCCTTCATCAACCGCAGCAATTCGATCCATGTGCGCCAGCGTTTCGAGCAGGGCGAGAACGTCAAGATCCGTAACCAGTTGGCGCAATTGATGGACGCCGATCCTGAAGCCATCGCCCTCACCCGTTGCGCCTCGGATGCGTTGCAGTCGCTGATCCGTAACTACAACCGCTTGCAGCCCGGCGACCAGGTGCTGATCAGCGACCTGGAGTACGACACCGTCAAGGGCGCCATGCGCTGGCTGGCGCAGAATCGTGGCGTAGAAGTAATCGAGATTGCCCACGAACACCCGGCCAGCTTCGACCGCCTGGTGCAGACGTATAGCGATGCATTCCTGCGCTATCCCCGCCTGAAATTGCTGGCACTGACCTACGTCACCCACCGCACCGGGCTGGTGATGCCGGTGGAGGCGATTGCCAGCGCGGCCAAGGAACACGGGATCGATGTGATCCTCGATGGCGCCCATGCGCTGGGGCAGATCGAGTTCAACCTGGCGCAGTTGGGCATCGCGTTTGCCGGTTTCAACCTGCACAAGTGGATGGGTGCGCCGCTGACCCTGGGCTTCATTTATATCGACCCGCAACGGTTGGCCGACATTGATCCGGACATGGGTGAGTTTCACTACCCCATCACCGATGTACGGGCCCGCACGCCGTACAGCACGCCGAATTTCCCGGCGTTGATGACCTTGCCGCTGGTGTTCGAAGAACATCGCTTGTTGGGCGGCTCGAAGGCCAAGGGCGCCCGGCTCAACTACCTGCGGGACTTGTGGGTAAAAGAGGTGCGGCAGTTGCCGGGAATTGAAGTACTGACGCCGGATGATCCACGGCTGTATTGCGCGATTACCTCGTTCAAGTTTACTCATCAGCCGGATCAACAGGTGATGGCGGATAGACTGCTAAAGGAATATGACCTGTTTACCACGACCCGCAGCGGGGCATCGTTTGGCAGTTGTATTCGGGTGACACCGGGCTTCTTGACGTCAGCGGCAGACATTCATGTGCTGATCAACGCCATCACCGAACTGAGCGCGATCTCACTGTAGGAGTGGGCCATTTTCCGCAGGCAAAAAAATGCGGCACACCGACCAAGTGCGCCGCAAAAATGCCGTAGAACACAGCAACAACGATTCGGTAAATCCAATCAGTCCAGCAGGGCCAGCGCCTCGGCGGTGGTTTCCTGGATACGTGCCCAGTCGCCGTTCTTGACCCACTCTGGGTCCAGCATCCAGCTACCGCCCACGCACATCACATTCTTCAAGGCCATGTAGCTCTTGATGTTGGCCGGGCCTACGCCGCCAGTCGGGCAGAATTTCACTTCGCCAAACGGGCCGCCCAAGGCCTTGATCGCCGCCACGCCACCGCTGACCTCAGCCGGGAACAGTTTGAAACGGCGATAACCCAGGCCATAACCTTCCATGATCCCGGAGGCGTTGCTGATGCCCGGCAACAGCGGAATCGAGCTGTGTACCGAGGCTTCCAGCAGGTCACGGGTAATCCCGGGGGTGACGATAAATTGCGAACCGGCCACTTCGGCCGCTTCCAGCATATGGCGATCCAGCACGGTACCGGCACCGGTGCACAGCTCCGGACGCTGCTCACGCAGCACCTGGATGGCCTTGAGGCCGAACTGCGAACGCAGGGTCACTTCCAGTGCGGTCAAACCACCGGCAGCCAGGGCATCGGCCAAAGGCAGAATGTCCTGTTCACGGGCAATGGTGATCACCGGCAGGATCCGCGCCTTGGCGCAGAGGCTGTCGATCAAGGCAACTTTGTCCGCCATGGAAACGGTAGGTTGAGGGCTGTTCATCGCGGCTGATCCTTGGCTCATGGGCACCAGTAAATCTCTAAAGTAGGTTGCAAAAACGCGCGTATCGGCATGGCAGCAACGTCGTCACTGGCCAGCGCGGCGCTCAAGGTGGTCAATTTCGAACTGCCGGAAATCGACAGCACGGTGTAGTGGGCGGTAGCCAGCAACGCGCGACTCATGGTCAGGCGCTGGTGCGGCACGGTCGGCGCCAGCATCGGCCAGCAACGACGGCTGCCATCGGGCTTCAGCGCTTCAGCCAGGTTCGGGCTGTTGGGGAACAGCGATGCGGTGTGGCCGTCGTCGCCCATGCCCAGCACCAGCACGTCGATCGCCGGCAACTCGGCCAGCAGGCGGTCGGCCTGCTCGGCAGCGTCATCGAGGGTGGCGGCAACGCTGTACAGGCTCAGGAACTTCGCCTTGGCCGCCGGGCCTTGCAGCAAATACTTCTTCAACAGGCCGGCGTTGCTGTCGGCATGTTCCACCGGCACCCAGCGCTCGTCGGCCAGGGTGATGGTCACCTTGGACCAGTCCAGGCCTTGCTTGGCGAGGTTCTGGAAGAACGCCACCGGGCTGCGGCCACCGGATACCACCAGGGTCGCTTCGCCACGGGCGCTGATGGCCGCGCGCAGTTGTTCGGCCACGTCATTGGCCAAGCCATCGGCCAGCAGCACCGGGTTGCGGTACTCATGGGCCGTCACGCCCTGAGGCAGTTTCAAATCAGATATCGCCATACCAAGACCTCCCGTCCCGCGTGATCAGTGCAATCGAGCTCATCGGCCCCCAGGACCCCGCCGCATACGGCTTGGGCGCATCACCGGATTTTTTCCACCCGGCGATCAACTGGTCACACCACTTCCACGCGGCTTCGATTTCATCTTTGCGCACAAACAGGTTCTGGTTGCCACGCATAACTTCAAGTAACAACCGCTCGTAGGCATCGGGAATCCGCGCGCTGCGATAGGTGTCGGAAAAATTCAGTTGCAGCGGCCCGCTGCGCAGTTGCATGCCCTTGTCCAGGCCCTGCTCCTTGGTCATCACCCGCAAGGAAATCCCTTCGTCCGGCTGCAGGCGGATGATCAGTTTGTTGCTGATCTGCAAGCGCTGTTCCGGGGCGAAGATGTAGTGGGACGGTTCCTTGAAGTGGATGACGATCTGCGACAGCTTTTGCGGCATGCGCTTGCCGGTACGCAGGTAGAACGGCACCCCGGCCCAACGCCAGTTACGGATATCGGCACGCAGGGCGACGAAGGTTTCGGTGTCGCTCTGGGTGTTGGAATTCTCTTCTTCCAGGTAACCCGGCACCGGCTTGCCGGCGCTGTAGCCGGCGATGTATTGGCCGCGCACCACCTGGGTGGTCAGGCCGTCCGGGCTGATGGGCGCCAGGGCCTTGAGCACCTTGACCTTCTCGTCACGAATACTGTCGGCAGACAGGTCGGCCGGCGGGTCCATGGCGATCAGGCACAGCAGCTGCAGCAGGTGGTTCTGGATCATGTCCCGCAGTTGCCCGGCCTTGTCGAAATAGCCCCAGCGACCTTCGATGCCTACCTGCTCGGCCACGGTGATTTCCACGTGGGAGATGTAGTTCTGGTTCCACTGGGTTTCAAACAGGCTGTTGGCAAATCGCAGGGCGATCAGGTTCTGGACGGTTTCTTTGCCCAGGTAGTGGTCGATGCGGTAGGTGCGGTTTTCCGGGAAAAACTGCGCCACGGCGTCGTTGACCTTGCGCGAGGAATCCAGGTCCGAGCCGATGGGTTTTTCCAGAACGACCCGGGTGTTTTCCGCCAGGCCGACCTTGGACAGGTTCTCGCAGATCGCGCCATACACCGCCGCCGGGGTGGCGAAGTAGGCAATCAGGCGTTGTTCAGTGCCGGCTTTTTCCGCCAGGGCGACGTAGTCGTCGGCCTTCAGGAAGTCGACGTGCAGGTACGTCAGCCGGGCCAGGAAGCGCTGGGCGACGGTTTCGTCCAGTTCCTTGCCAACGTAGCTGCGCAATTCTTTTTCGATGTGAGCCAGGTGCTGTTGCTCGGAACCGGCCTCACGGGCCAGGGCCAGGATGCGCGTGTCTTCGTGCAGTAGACCGGCACCATCGAGTTGATAGAGGGCAGGAAATAACTTGCGCAGCGCCAGATCACCCAAGGCGCCAAACAGGGCAAAGGTGCAGGGTTCTACGGTTATCGAAGGCATGATGTTTGTTCTTTTATCAAGTTAAGCTACAAATACCTTTTTTCAAGGCATCACTCAAGGAAAAATGTAGTAATAACCACAACATTTTCCCGAAAAACGTATTCCGAGTGGTGGTGTTCAACTACCCTCAGTAGGATAGGCCACCGCAAAGGGCCGCTCGTCGATTGGTTGACGACCCTTATTTGCATCGTCGCCCTAAGGAAACATGAATGGACCGCGTGCGAAATTTACTGGAACAGATCCAGAAACGCCTCGATGAACTGAACAAGGCTGAACGTAAAGTTGCCGAGGTCATCCTGCTCAACCCGCAGCAGGCGACCCGCTTCTCTATCGCCGCCCTCGCCCAGGCCGCTTCGGTCAGCGAACCGACGGTGAACCGCTTCTGCCGCTCGTTCGGCGTGAGTGGTTACCCTGAACTTAAATTGCAGCTGGCGCAAAGCCTGGCCAGTGGCGCGGCGTATGTCAGCCGCGCGGTGGAGGCCGATGATAACCCGGAGGCCTACACCCAGAAGATCTTCGGCAGTGCCATCGCGTCCCTCGACAGCGCCTGCCAGGCCCTGGACCCGAACCTGATCAGCAAGGCCGTCGACCTGCTGATCCAGGCCCGGCAGATCCACTTCTTTGGCCTGGGGGCTTCGGCGCCGGTGGCCATGGATGCCCTGCACAAGTTCTTCCGTTTCAACCTGTCGGTCACGGCCCATGCCGATGTGCTGATGCAGCGGATGATCGCCTCGGTGGCCCACACCGGGGAGTTGTTCGTGATCATTTCCTACACCGGGCGTACCCGTGAACTGGTGGAAGTGGCGCGTATTGCGCGGGAGAACGGCGCCTCGGTACTGGGGGTGACCGCCGAGAACTCGCCGCTGGCCAAGGTCAGCACGGTGAGCCTGAACATTCCGTTGCCGGAAGACACCGACATCTACATGCCAATGACCTCGCGGATCATTCAGTTGACGGTACTGGACGTGCTGGCGACGGGCATGACCTTGCGTCGCGGGGTGGATTTCCAACCGCACTTGCGCAAGATCAAGGAGAGCTTGAACGACAGCCGGTATCCGGTTGGGGATGAGTTTAACTAAGCTCGAATTTCTGCCTGCAGTACCGCCGCCATCGCGGGCAAGCCCGCTCCCACATTTGGAATGCATTCCCCTGTGGGAGCCGGGCTTGCCCGCGATGAGGCCATCAGCAACACCACTAAACCCCAGCCCTGGCCTGCAAACTCAAATGCGCCCTCTCCCCCGGCGCCAGGCTCGCGGCAGCCATCGCCGACTCCACACACACAAACCCCGAAGCCTCGTTGAAGCTCACCCCCAGCAACGGCCGGCTGCCCGGATGCCACACCACCGTGTCGGCACTCTCGCCGGTATCGATGCACAGCTCGCGCTGCCAGGCATGGTCCTTGAGGTGCAGTTCGCCGTCGTGCTGGAACACCCGCTGACACCCACCATCCACCCGCAACTCACCTTCCTGCTGGCACGCCTGGCGATTGAGCTGGTCGTAGCCCTGCGCGCCATCCAGCCCAGACAGCGCTACCTCACCCACGTTGCCAATCCGCCAATAGGCGTGCAACGCATGGCTCAGTTGGCACGGCAGCTCATCCTGGTGCTCGGTGGCCAGGCGCAGTTCCAGGGTTTCCCCCAGGTGCGCGTGCAGGTCCACCTGCCAATCGCATAACTGCAATTGCCAGTGCAACCGCACGCCGTCGTCGTCGGTGCTGCTGTCCAGCAGTTTCCAGTCGATCAGCCGCGCCCAACCATGGGATGGCCAGGCGTTTTCGCTGGGATGGCGGCCATACCATGGCCAACACACCGGCACGCCGCCACGGATGGCGCCGACCTGCGGCCACTTGGCCGCGCACCACAGCCAGGGTTTCTGGCCCGTGGGCTGAAAGTGCAGCAATTGCGCGCCCTGGCGACTGAACACCGCCTGGCAGAGCGGGTGATCGATCACCAGCACATCGCGCATCTGGAAGCGCTCCCAGGCGAATACCGGCCGCTCGCGCAGGGATTTGAAAAAGCGTTGCAGCGGATGCTCATGCATGTGCCACGGTCCTGGATATCCTTGCAGGAGCTGGCTTGCCTGCGATGGCACCGCCTCGGTGTGGCAGATACACCGCGGGGCTCGCATCGCAGGCAAGCCAGCTCCCACACAAAAAAAAGCGGATAGCCATGGCTACCCGCAAAATGCGCACAGAGAGAAGGAGCTTATCGCAACAACGTTAGAACGTAGACTGAATTTTCAGGCCCGCTACCACCGCGTTGTCGACTTGTTTCACACCACCTGGGTTGGCGATGTATTGCAGGTTGGGACGCACGGTCAGCCAGTTGGTGACGTGGATGCCGTAGTTCAGTTCAACGTTGTACTCGGTGTTACGCAGCGGTGCGTAACCCGCTTCGCTGTAGTCGGTGAAACCGTTGGCTTCGTTGTACAGCTCAGCGTTTTTCTTCACGTCGCTGTTGGCGTGGATACGGGACACACCGATACCTACGTCATCTTTGGTACGCGCGTCGAATGGGCCCTTGTACACCAGCATCACCGACTGGTAGTTGTCGACCAGGTTGGTATCTTTGTCGTGGAAGGTGGCGTTGGCTGCGATGTTCAAGCCGCGGGAAGCGTCGCCATTGTGGGTAGTGAGTTGCTGTTGCACGACGCCCCAATAGCCGCTTTTGCTGCTGCGCACACGGTAGGCGGCCCCAGTGGTGGCTGCATCGTTGCCATTGACATCTTTAAGTACGTCGTTGGCGTCCGCGGCGCTCTTGTAGTAACCCACACGGTATTCACCCGGCAGGCCATTGACCTTAGGCGACCAAACCAATTCCACCGGAATCACGGTGCCCTTGGTGCCGCTGCCGCTGAGCTTGAAGCCGTTGCCGTGCTCCAGTTGCGACGGGTTCTGGTTGTATGCACCGATTTGCGCATACAGCTCAGGCGTGATGTTGTACTTCACCCGAATCGCGGCTTGGGCGACTGGCCAGTTGTACCAGGTGTTTACATAGTTACCGACCTGGGAGCCGCAGAACGACAGGTTCTGGAAGTCGCACGGGAAGGTGTTGAAGTCTTCGCCTTCACCGAAGTAACCGAGCTTCACGTCCAGCTTGTTGTCGAACATCTGGTGCTGAACCCAGAACTGGGTCAGACGCACCATGTGGCCTCGGCCGTCGACTTCTTGAGACGAACTCAAGGTGCCGGCACGCGGGTCACCGATACGGTCGTTGGAGATGTTTGCGCCGTTACGATTGGTCAACTGGATCTTGGCCTGGGTGTTATCCCAGCCCCACAGCTTTTGCAGGTCCAGTGCCACGCCCAAACCGAACTGGTCAGCGTAACGGGCAGTCTTGTCGTTGTTGTAGCCGCCGCCGAGGTTGGCACCGACTTCACCGACGTAATCCGCCTTGATGTCGATACCTTGCTCGATCAGTTTGGTACGTTCACCGCCCCAATCACCGGTCATCCACTTGGAGTCGGCGCTGAACGCGTCGTCCGCCATCGCATTGGCGGACAGTACCAGGGCTGCTGCTGCTGACAGTTGGCAGAACAGCCGGGTGTTGTTGTGGTGCTTTTTCATCCCTACATCCTCGTCTTTATTGTTATTAACTGTTTTTATCTAACGCGGTTTACTTCTTTGTGAGAGCAGGACTCTCACAAAAGCCCCTACACATCATTTGAAACTTCAGCGTCCCTTGAATTGAGCGACGTTGTCCGCACGGTCCTGTGCCGGCAACGAAGCGGCAGTGCCCAGGCGCTCGCCGGTCTTGGCGTCGAACAGCAACACCTTGGCCGGGTCGAACTGCAAGGTCAGGGTCTCGCCCACTTGCGGCGCCACATCGGGCGCCAGGCGGCAGCAGACCTTGGTGTCATTGATTTGCACGAACACCAGGGTGTCCGGACCGGTCGGCTCGGTGACTTGCACCTCGGCCCGAATGGTCGGCGCGCCGGTGGCTTCAGCGGCGGCCAGTACGATCTGCTCCGGGCGCAGGCCCAGGATCACTTCGCGGTCTTCAAGGCCGGCATCGTTCATGTTCAACGGCAACTCACAGCGGGCCTGGCCGCTGTCCAGCAGCGCCACCAGGCGGCCGTCCTTGCGTTGCAGGCGCAGTGGAATGAAGTTCATCGGCGGCGAACCGATGAAGCTCGCCACGAACAGGTTCGCCGGGTCGTTGTAGATCTCTTTCGGCGTGCCGAACTGCTGGATGATGCCGTCCTTCATCACCGCCACTTTGTCGCCCAGGGTCATCGCTTCGATCTGATCGTGGGTGACGTAGACGGTGGTGGTTTTCAGACGCTGGTGCATCAGCTTCATTTCGGTACGCATCTCGACCCGCAGCTTGGCGTCGAGGTTGGACAGTGGTTCGTCGAACAGGTAGATCTTCGGACGACGCGCCAGTGCACGGCCCATGGCCACACGCTGTTGCTGGCCGCCGGAGAGCTGGCCCGGCTTGCGATTGAGCAGGTGCTCGATCTGCAGCAGCTTGGCCACTCGCGCCACTTCTTCGTCGATCGCCGCCTGGGGCATCTTGCGAATCTTCAGGCCGAATTCGATGTTCTCGCGCACGCTCATGGTCGGGTACAGCGCGTAGGACTGGAACACCATGGCGATGTCACGATCCTTGGGGCTCATGCCGCTGACGTCCTGGTCGCCGATCATGATCGCGCCGCCGGTGATGTTTTCCAGGCCGGCGATGCAATTCATCAGGGTCGACTTACCGCAACCCGAAGGGCCGACCAGGATCAGGAACTCACCCTCCTTGATCGACAGTTCGATGTTCTTCAGGGTGTCCGGCAGGCCGGTACCGTAGGTCTTGTTTACGTTACGAAGTTCAAGCGTTGCCATGATTACCCCTTGACCGCGCCGGCCGTCAGGCCGCGCACGAAATACTTGCCTGCGACCACATAGACCAGCAGGGTCGGCAGCCCGGCGATCATCGCCGCCGCCATATCAACGTTATATTCCTTGACCCCGGTGCTGGTGTTGACCAGGTTGTTCAGCGCCACCGTGATGGGCTGCGAATCACCGCTGGAGAACACCACGCCGAACAGGAAGTCGTTCCAGATCTGCGTGAACTGCCAGATCAGGCACACCATGATGATGGGTGTCGACATCGGCAGGATGATCAGGCGGAAGATCGTGAAGAACCCCGCACCATCCAGGCGTGCCGCTTTCACCAGTGCATCGGGAATGCTGACGTAGTAGTTACGGAAGAACAGTGTAGTAAAGGCCAGCCCGTAGACGATGTGCACGAACACCAGGCCGGTGGTGGTACTGGCCAGGCCCATCTTGCCGAGGGTGAACGAGGCTGGCAGCAGCACGGTCTGGAACGGCAGGAAGCAGCCGAACAGCAACAGGCCGAAGAACAACTGTGAACCGCGGAAACGCCACATCGACAGCACGTAGCCGTTCAACGCACCGATGCCGGTAGAGATCAGTACCGCCGGAACGGTGATCTTGATCGAGTTCCAGAAGTAGCCGTCAACCGTGGCCCAGGCTTTCACCCAGCCAATGCCGGTGATCACGGTGGGCCAGCTCAGCAGGTTGCCGGTGCTGATGTCTTCCGGGGTCTTGAAGCTGGTCAGCAACATGACCACCAACGGCACCAGGTAAAGCAGGACAGCGAGGATCAGCACCGCGTAGATCGCGACGCGGCTCAGGCTGATGGCAGGTTTGCCGGCGAGACTAGTCATTACGCTTGGTCCTTAGCTCGGAGTACAGGTAAGGCACGATGATTGCGAGAATCGCACCGAGCATCAGAATCGCACTGGCCGAACCCATGCCCATCTGGCCACGGCTGAAGGTGAAGGAGTACATGAACATCGCCGGCAGGTCGGAGGAGTAACCCGGACCACCCGCCGTCATTGCCGCCACCAGGTCGAAACTCTTGATCGCGATGTGCGCCAGGATCATTACCGCACTGAAGAACACTGGACGCAGGCTTGGCAGCACCACTTTCCAGTAGATGCGCGGCATGCTCGCGCCGTCGATCTGTGCGGCACGGATGATCGATTGATCAACACCGCGCAGGCCGGCGAGGAACATCGCCATGATGAAGCCCGAGGCTTGCCATACAGCGGCGATCACCAGGCAATACACCACACGGTCCGGGTCGATCAGCCAGTCGAGGCGGAAGCCTTCCCAGCCCCAGTCACGCAGCAATTTGTCCAGGCCCATGCCCGGGTTGAGCAGCCATTTCCAGGCCGTACCGGTGACGATCATCGAGAGCGCCATCGGGTACAGGTAAATGGTGCGGATAAAACCTTCGCGACGGATTTTCTGGTCGAGGAAAATCGCCAGGGTCACGCCGATCACCAGGGTGATGCCGATGAACATGCCACCGAACACCGCGAGGTTCTTGCTCGCCACCCACCAGCGGTCGTTGTCGAACAAGCGCGCGTATTGAGCCAGGCCTACGAACTTGTAGGTCGGCAGGAAAGTCGAGTTAGTGAACGACAGCACAAACGTCCACAGGATGTAGCCATAGAAGCCCACCAGAACGATGAACATGCTCGGCGCCAGCACCAGTTTGGGTAGCCAGCGCTGCAGTGCATCGAACGGCGAGGCTTTGCTGAACACAGCAACAGAACTCATGGGAAAATCCAGTACAGGGAAAAAGGACTACAGGAACAGGCCTTGTGGGGGTTAGGGGTCCCCCCACAAGGCCATTCGGTACTAACCGTTACTTGGCCGACTTGATCGCTGCCGCGAGTTTCTTCGCGGTATCGGCAGGGTCAGCTTTCGGGTCGTTGATGTAGTTGGTCACGACATCAAAGAACGCGCCTTGCACCGCCAGCGTGGTTGCCATGTTGTGGGCCATGCTTGGTTGCAGGCCGCCAGTCTTGGCATCCGCCAGGAAGTCCTTGGCAGCAGTCTGGGCGCAGGAGTCAAAGCCGTATTTGCCCATGTCTTGCAACATGTCGATACGAACCGGGATCGAGCCCTTGTTGATGCTGAAGACTTTCTGGAAGTTTTCGCTCAGCACGACCTTGGCGATGTCCTGCTGACCGGCAGCAGTGCCTTTGTCTTTCTGCTTGAAGGCTGCGAGGGAGTCGATGTTGTAGGTGAAGGCCTTGTCGGTGCCCGGGAAGGCTACGCACTCGTAGTCTTTGCCAGCGACTTTCTTGGCGGCGGTCCATTCACTCTTGGCCCAGTCACCCATGATCTGCATGCCGGCCTTGCCGTTGATGACTTTGGCCGCTTCGAGGTTCCAGTCCTGGCCCTTGCCGTCGGCGTCCATGTAGGTCGCGACTTTCTTCAGCTCGGTCAGGGACTTGATCATTTCAGGGCCGGTCAGGGCTTTTTCGTCGAGGTCCACCAGGGCTTTCTTGTAACCGTCAGCCCCCATGACCGAGAGCACGACCGCTTCGAATACGGTGCTGTCCTGCCAAGGCTGGCCACCGTGGGCGAGCGGAATGAAGCCCGCAGCCTTGAGCTTGTCGCCCGCTGCGTAGAATTCTTCGAGGGTGGTCGGGTTCTTGGTGATACCGGCTTTCTTGAAGACTTCCGGGTTGATCCACAGCCAGTTGACGCGGTGAATGTTCACCGGCACGGCCACGTAGTTACCTTCGTACTTCACGGTATCGGAGACTTTCTTGTCCAGCAGGCTGTCCCACTTCTCTTCTTTGGCGGGTTCCTTCAGGACGTCGGTGTCGAGCAGCCCGGTGGACGCCCATTCCTGGATGTCGGGGCCTTTGATTTGAGCCATGCCAGGCGGGTTGCCAGCAACGGCGCGGCTTTTCAGTACGGTCATGGCAGTCGAACCGCCACCGCCGGCGACGGCACCGTCTTTCCAGGTGAAACCGTCTTTTTCAACTTGAGCCTTCAGGACATCTACTGCCGCTTTCTCGCCACCCGAGGTCCACCAATGCACAACTTCAACCGTCCCTTTCGAGTCGGCGGCAAAAGCACTGAGGGGAAACAACGAGGCAACGGAAATAGCAACGGCGAGGCGACTGATCGCTTTCATCTGAGTACCTTTTTTCTTGTTGTTATGCATGCAAGTCGGTGCTTGCGCTGCAAACGAGTTTAAACAGGGATTTTTCAGGTGCAGGTAACAAAGGGACGCCAAAATGTCACCACTTGGTGACATAACGCCCGGCGGCCACGGCACTGGCCATGCTCGGTGACAAGGGTAGACCCGGCAGCAAGACAGACTGCCAGGCGTGGTAGAGGTCCGGCTTGCCACCCCAGATCTTGCTGCTGGGCTGGTTTTTCGGGCTCAGTTCGTGGTGCCAGCTGCCGAGGGTTCGGTCAATGAAATGGCTTTCACAGAACTCCCAGAAGCGCCGGTACCAGATTTCGTAATGCAGCTCACCCGTGCGTTTGAGCAGCGCCTGGGCAGCGGCGCTGGCTTCGCAGTGGGTCCAGTGCAGGCGCTCGCGCACCACGGGCCGCTGGCCCCAGTCCAAGGTATAGACAATGCCGGGGGCGCCGTCGACGGCCCAGGCATATTCGCAGGCGCTGGCGAACAGGCCCTTGGCATCGGTGACCAGCCACTCAGGGGTGGCGAGCCCGGCATCCAGGCGCGCGGCCTCCAGGTGCAACACCAGCCGCGCCCATTCGAAGCCGTGGCCGGGGGTGATGCCGTAGGGGCGAAAACCATCGGCCGGGTTGTCTTCGTTGTAACCGCGCAGGGGTTGCCAGTGGCTGTCGAAATGCTCGATCACCATGTCCCGGTTTTCCGCCGCATGGGTATGAATAATCCGTTCGACGATGCGCAGCGCACGGTCCAGCCAACGGGTTTCACCGGTGACATCGGCCAGGGCCAGGAACGCTTCGGTGGCGTGCATGTTGCTGTTGGCGCCGCGATAGGCTTCTACCCCACTCCAGTCCTGGGCAAAGGACTCGAGCATCGCGCCCTCCTCTTCGCTCCAGAAGTACTGGTCGATGATGTGGGTCGCGTCGTTGAGCAAGGTTTGTGCGCCGGGCGCGCCGGCCACTACCGCCGAGCTGGCGGCCAGGGCCACAAAGGCGTGCAGGTACGCGGCCTTGCCGGTGTTGCCATCGCTGGCATTCGGCGTGGCGAACCAACCACCATACCGGGCATCGCGCAGCGGGCCGCTGAGGGCCGCAACGCCGTGTTCCACCAGGTCGGCATAACCGGGCAGGCCCAGGCTATGGGCCATGGCGAAACTGTGGGTCATGCGGGCGGTGTTCATGGTTTCGGCGACGGCATCGGGCGGCAAAACACCGTGATCGTCGAGATTGCCGAAGCCTTCAGGCAGCTTGGAAGCCTTGGCGAATGACAGCAGGCGCTGGCCTTCAGTGGCGAGCCAGGCGTGATGGGCAGGAGCGTTCAGCCAACTACTGGCAGGCAGTGGTTGCGTGGTCATGATTAGCCCTTTTTATTATGTGCGGGATGACGGGAGTCTAAACAAGGACGGGGCGAGGGCAAGTAACGAAGGAGGCAGGAAATGTCACCGAACGGTGACATTGATTGTGCTAGGGCCTGTAGGCGTCATGTGCATGACGCCTACAGCTTCTCAACATCATTGCTGCCCGAGAGGGGTGGCCCGTGCCGGCTGGTTGATCTGCTGCTGCAGGTTCTGCACCTGGCTTTGCAAGGTGGTGACGTTACGCGTGGTCTGGATGCGGAACACGTCGAACTCCTTGGTGGACGGACCGTCGGAGGCCGCCGCGCGGCTGTCCAGTTCGCTCTTGAGGACCACCAGGTCCTGCTCCAGGCGGGCGATGGCGGCCGTGGGGTTGCCTTGCTTTTTCAGGGCCGCGACGTCGGCGGAGAGGTCCTTGAACTCGGCGTCCCGGGACTTGAGGGTTGCCACCGCTTCCGTCAACGCCTGGACCTGGCCTTGCAGTTGCGCGTTGGCACTGGACAGTTGGGCGGTGCTGGCAGTCATTTGCTCCAGGCGCTTGTCCAGGTCAGTGGCCTGGCCGGCCACGCCCAACTGCTGCCTGCCCTGCTCCAGCAATTGGGTTTCCAGTTGCTTGATCTGCAGCTTCAGGGCTTCGCTACCGTTGTTCACGTTGGCTTCGCTGGCCACCACCTTGCCGGAAATATCCTGCAGGCGCCCCGCCGCTTCCTCGCTGATGCGCGCGAAGCTTTCCTGGGTGGCCACCAGTTGCTGGCCCATCAGGGAAATCTGCTGGAAGCTCCACCAGGCAAGGCCGGCAAAGGCAAACAGCAACGCACCGACCAGTGCCCACAACGGCCCGGTGCTGGCGCTCTTGACCTTGACGACAGGCGCTGGCCGGGAGCGCACGGACGTGGCTGGCGTAGGCTCGAAATCATCGTCGTCCGAGGTGTCCGCCCGCAGGCTGGGAACGTTGTCAAAGTCGTCGTTAGCATCGTTACGCATGAATCAACCTTAAATCCTTTGAGGTGGCATATGGATAGCCAAGCGCCGGAGTATAAACCTCCGGCAGCCGCACTGATCGACCCGGGTTCGCCCATTGGGTTCCCGGTGTGTTGCCGCTTATTTAAGCCCTGCGTCCTGCGCCTTCCACCAACTGCAGAACTCGTCGAGGGCCGCCCACAGGCTGACCTTGGGCTGGTAGTCGAGATAATGCCGTGCCCGGGTGATGTCGAGGGTGAAATCTTTGTTCATGACCTGCATGCCCAGCCGTGACAACGACGGTTCCGGACGCCCCGGCCACATGGCACAGAAGGCTTCGTTGAGCGCCGCGACACTGTAAGACAAGCCATAGGACCGGTAACGGGTGACCTGGGGCATGTCCATTTGACGCATCACATAGTTCACCACATCCCACACCGGCACCGGGGCGCCGTTGCTGATGTTGTAGGCTTTGCCCAACGCCGAACCCGTCGCGAGCAAGCCGCTGAGCAGGGCTTCATTGAGGTTGTGCACGCTGGTGAAATCCACCTTGTTCAGGCCATCGCCGACAATCGCCAGGCGGTTCTTGCGCTGCATCTTCAACAGGCGCGGGAAGATGCTCATGTCGCCGGCCCCCGTGACAAAACGCGGGCGCAGGGCCAGCACTTCGAGGCCGAATTCCTGGGCGCCGAAGACCTTTTGCTCCGCCAGGTACTTGGTGGCCGCATACGGGTGCTTGAAACGCTTGGGCACTTGTTCTTCGGTCAACCCCAGGTGGTCGCGGCCATCGAAATAGATCGACGGCGACGACAGGTGCACCAGGCGCCCCACCCGCTGCTTGAGGCAGGCCTCCACCACGTTTTCGGTAACCAGCACATTGCCCTGGTGGAAATCCTGATAGCGCCCCCACAGCCCCACGGCCCCGGCGCAATGCACCACGGCCTCGACATCGCGGCACAGCTCGCGCACCAGGTCCGGATCATTCAAATCACCCTGGATAAACTCGGCGCCGCGCCGTACCAGGTGCTCCACACCTTCGGCCCGCCGCCCGTTGACCCGCACGTCCAGGCCCTGCTCCAGGGCGAAACGCGCAAAACGCCCGCCAATGAAGCCGCTTGCGCCGGTGACCAGAATTTTCATGACTTACTCCGCATTCTTTCGTTTTTCATCGCTGTTGCCTTGACGCTGGTCATCACGCCAACGGCACCAACCATTGCCCCGTTGTGTGTGCCAGATGATCCGTCAGCAGACCCAACAATTGTCCACCACTGCGCCAATGATGCCAGTACAGCGGCACATCGATCGGCTTATCTGGCAATAACTCCACCAGCACACCTCTTTCCAGTTGGTCGCGCACCTGCAATTCGGGCACCAGGCCCCAGCCCAATCCGGCTTCCGTCAGGCGGATAAAACCTTCGGACGACGGGCATAAATGGTGTTCGAACCCCCCGTCGACACCCAGGGACGCCAGGTAGCGATGCTGCAGGAAATCATCCGGGCCGAACACCAGCGCCGGGGTGCGGGCCAGTTGATCGGCGCGTACGCCATCGGGAAAGTGCCGTGCGACAAACGCCGGGCTGGCCAGCGCCCGATAACGCATGGCGCCGAGCAACAGGCTGCGGGCCCCGGCCACCGGGCGTTCGCTGGCGCAGATACAGGCCGCCACTTCGCCGGCACGCATGCGTTTGAGGCCGACGGTCTGGTCTTCCACGACCAAATCCAGCAGCAGGTGTTGCTCGGCGCAGAAGTCGCTCACGGCCTCGGCCCACCAGGTGGCGAGGCTGTCGGCATTCAAGGCGATGCGCAGGCGCTCGGGCATGCCCTCTTCATCCAGCGCAGGCACCTGGCTTTGCAGGTCGCGCTCCAGTAGCCGCACCTGTTGCACATGGTTGAGCAAACGGCGGCCGATTTCGGTGGGCGTCGGCGGCGTGGCGCGCACCAGCACCGGCTGGCCGACCCGCGCTTCCAGCAATTTGATGCGCTGGGAGATCGCCGACTGGGAGATTCCCAGCACTTGGGCGCCCCGTTCAAAGCCGGCCTGTTCCACCACCGCTGCCAGGGCGGAAAGCAATTTATAGTCGAACATCAGTTTTCCTAATGAGCGATCAGCAATATTGGTTTTTCTTATACAGCCTTGGACAGGAGAATAGCCAGCATCGCTTCTTCTTATTCAAGGACCTTCCACATGGCTGGCGAAACCGCCCTGGCAACCCTGCTGCGCAGCATGAGCCCACAGCTCAATGACGGTGACTACGTGTTCTGCACCCTGGCCGACGGCCGCATCCCCGAGGGTTGCGACGTGATTGGCAGCTTCCGCGAGCAGGAAGGCCTGACGCTGATCGTCGAGCGCCAGCAGGCCGAACGGGCCGGGCTGGCCTTCGACTACGTAGCAGCGTGGATCACCCTGAACGTGCATTCGGCCCTGGAAGCCGTGGGCCTGACCGCCGCGTTTGCCACGGCCCTGGGCAACGCCGGCATCAGTTGCAACGTGATTGCCGGCTACTACCACGATCACTTGTTCGTTGGCCGCGCCGATGCCGAGCGCGCGATGAAGGTGTTGCGGCAATTGGCGGCGGGCGCGGAGTAAATCCTATGTGGCAAAGCTATACGAACGGCCTGTTGGTGGCCTTTGGTTTGATCATGGCGATCGGCACCCAGAACGCGTTTGTGCTGGCGCAGAGCCTGCGCCGTGAACATCACCTGCCGGTGGCAGCGCTGTGCGTGGTGTGCGACGCGATCCTGGTGGCCGCCGGTGTGTTCGGCCTGGCGACCGTACTGGCGCATAACCCGATATTGCTGGCGATTGCCCGTTGGGGCGGTGCAGCGTTCCTGTTGTGGTACGGCACCCTCGCCCTGCGCCGGGCCTGCTCGAAGCAGAGCCTGGGCCAGGGTGAGAACCTCAAGGTGCGCTCGCTGAAGGCGGTGATGCTCAGCGCCCTGGCAGTGACCCTGCTCAACCCCCACGTGTATCTGGATACCGTGCTGTTGATCGGCTCCCTCGGTGCCCAGCAGACCGAACCCGGCGCCTACGTGGCCGGTGCCGCCAGCGCTTCATTCCTGTGGTTCATGACCCTGGCCCTGGGCGCCGCCTGGCTGGCACCGTGGCTGGCACGCCCCGCCACCTGGCGAATTCTGGACCTGCTGGTGGCGGCCATGATGTTCAGCGTGGCCTATCAATTAATCAGTGCCGCGTAGATATTCCAAAACGCTCTGGAACCTCTATCCCACACAGTTGTTGCGTGGTTTTGCCGCACCCCCGGTGCTATGATCCAGCCCCTGCGCCGCAAAGAGTACAAACTCCCCGGCGCTTGTTTGGCCGCCCGTGATCGGCCTTGCGCTCACCGCAACTGACCTGATTAGGAGAATCATCATGGCTTTCGAATTGCCGCCGCTGCCCTACGCACACGATGCCCTGCAGCCGCACATTTCCAAGGAAACCTTGGAGTATCACCACGACAAGCACCACAACACCTATGTCGTGAACCTGAATAACCTGGTGCCTGGCACCGAGTTCGAAGGCAAGACCCTGGAAGAAATCGTCAAGTCTTCTTCGGGCGGCATCTTCAACAACGCCGCTCAGGTCTGGAACCACACGTTCTACTGGAACTGCCTGGCGCCAAACGCCGGCGGCCAACCTACCGGCGCGCTGGCTGAAGCCATCAACGCTGCCTTCGGTTCGTTCGACAAGTTCAAGGAAGAGTTCACCAAGACTTCCGTCGGCACCTTCGGTTCCGGTTGGGGCTGGCTGGTGAAAAAGGCTGACGGTTCCCTGGCCCTGGCCAGCACCATCGGCGCCGGCAACCCGCTGACCAGCGGCGACACCCCGCTGCTGACTTGCGACGTCTGGGAACACGCTTACTACATCGACTACCGCAACGTGCGTCCAAAGTATGTGGAAGCGTTCTGGAACCTGGTCAACTGGAAGTTCGTGGCTGAGCAGTTCGAAGGCAAGACCTTCACCGCTTAAGTACTGCTTGCAGTAGAAAGAGCCCGGCGATTGCCGGGCTTTTTTGTGGGCATCACAATTTGTCATCCCTGCGCAGGAACTCACTAATAGTCTTTTGCCACGTAATCAACGAGAGAAATTGATCTCTCTTACCTGTCGGAGAAAATAACAATGACAATAGGCGCACTGGCAGCACTTCCTGTAGTAGGAGACTTGTTAAAAGCAGCGATTCCTGTGGTTGGCGATATCGTCAAGGCAGTCACGCCATTGATCCAACCCTTCGCAGATGCCCTGGCTAAGAAGATAGGAGGCGAGGAGCAGGAGCCCCCAAGCAAATCCATCGAGTTCTCCAAAGGCTTGGACGCTGAAAAGCTGACGATTACCTTCAACTCATAACAGCAATGCCACCCTTTACCCCTGCGCCGGGCCAGAGCGGGATGTTGCATGGCGCAAACTGAAAAACAGCAATCAAGAGATGGCGGAAAGACCTCTCTCCGCCCCCTCTTACGACACAGGATTGACAGGGATAAACAAGCCCTCGTCAGAACTTGATTGGCTGCTGTTGATTCAAAGCGCTCCCAGCAAAATTGCTGGCGGCGCCCAACGCCTGTCTTGTGACGTCTGCCGCCACGCCTGCTGCCTGGACTGCCAAGGGAAGGACCAGGGGTGCCAATGCTGCGGCGGTCGCTCCTGCTGCGATCATAATTAAATACTCCGAAATAGAATGAAAGGCGTATTCCTCTCCCGACCTGAGTGAATCGTTCCGAAGGTTTAGTTCCACTTTTCGTAACTTTTTGCGCAAGCCACAATGTCCCTTTGACTGCCCTCACCGGATTGCCAATACTCATGGCATATTGAGGCTACCCGCATGAAACAAGGAATACCCCTTTGAAGCTGGAACTCAAAAACAGCTTGTCGGTGAAGTTGCTACGGGTGGTGCTGCTGTCGGCATTGGCAGTGGGCGTGGTGCTGAGCGCGGCGCAGATCGTCTTTGATGCCTATAAGACGCGCCAGGCCGTGGCCGGTGATGCCCAGCGCATCCTCGACATGTTTCGCGACCCGTCGACCCAGGCCGTCTACAGCCTGGACCGGGAGATGGGCATGCAGGTCATCGAAGGTCTGTTCCAGGACGATGCCGTGCGCATGGCCTCCATCGGCCACCCCAACGAAACCATGCTCGCGGAAAAAACCCGCGACCTGCAACAATCCCCAACCCGCTGGCTGACCGACCTGATTCTGGGCCAGGAGCGCACGTTCACCACGCCACTGGTGGGGCGCGGGCCTTATAGCGAGTACTACGGCGACCTGAGCATCACCCTCGACACCGCCACCTATGGCAAAGGGTTTCTCGTCAGTTCAGTGATCATTTTCATCTCCGGCGTACTGCGGGCCCTGGCCATGGGCCTGGTGTTGTACCTGGTCTATCACTGGCTGCTGACCAAGCCGCTGTCCCGCGTCATCGAGCACCTGAGCTCGATCAACCCCGATCGCCCCAGCGAACACAAGATTCCGCAGCTCAAGGGCCACGAGAAAAACGAACTGGGGATCTGGATCAGCACCGCCAACCAGTTGCTCGAATCCATCGAGCGCAACACGCACTTGCGCCACGAGGCGGAGAACAGCCTGCTGCGCATGGCCCAGTACGACTTTCTCACCGGCCTGCCGAACCGCCAGAAGTTGCAGGAGCAACTGGACAAAATCCTGATCGACGCCGGCCGCCGGCAGCGCCGTGTCGCAGTGCTGTGTGTAGGGCTGGATGACTTCAAAAGCGTCAACGAGCAGTTCACCTACCAGGCCGGCGACCAATTGCTGCTGGCCCTGGCCGACCGCCTGCGGGCCCACAGCGGCCGCCTCGGCGCCCTCGCCCGCCTGGGTGGCGACCAGTTCGCCCTGGTGCAGGCCGATATCGAGCAACCCTACGAAGCCGCCGAGCTGGCGCAAAGCATCCTCGATGACCTGGAGGCCGAATTCGCCCTCGACCACGAACAGATCCGCCTGCGTGCCACCATCGGCATCACCCTGTTCCCGGAAGACGGCGACAGCACCGAGAAGCTGCTGCAAAAAGCCGAACAGACCATGACCCTGGCCAAGAGCCGTTCGCGCAACCGCTACCAGTTCTATATCGCCAGCGTCGACAGCGAAATGCGCCGCCGTCGCGAGCTGGAAAAGGATCTGCGCGACGCCTTGAGCCGCGAGCAGTTCCACCTGGTGTACCAGCCGCAGATCAGCTATCTCGACCACCGTGTGGTGGGTGTCGAAGCCTTGATCCGCTGGCAGCACCCGGAACACGGCCTGGTGCCGCCTGACCTGTTTATCCCCCTGGCCGAACAGAACGGCACCATCATTGCCATCGGCGAATGGGTGCTGGACCAGGCCTGCCGGCAACTTCGGGAATGGCATGACATAGGCTTCACTGAACTGCGCATGGCGGTCAACCTGTCCACCGTACAGTTGCACCACGCCGAGCTGCCACGGGTGGTCAACAACCTGCTGCAAATCTACCGCCTGCCGCCCCGCAGCCTGGAGCTGGAAGTGACCGAGACTGGCCTGATGGAAGACATCAGCACCGCCGCCCAGCACCTGCTGAGCCTGCGCCGCTCCGGGGCGTTGATTGCAATTGATGACTTCGGCACCGGCTATTCGTCCCTGAGCTATCTGAAAAGCCTGCCGCTGGACAAGATCAAGATCGACAAGAGCTTCGTCCAGGACCTGCTGGATGACGACGACGACGCGACCATCGTGCGGGCGATCATCCAGCTCGGCAAAAGCCTCGGCATGCAGGTGATCGCCGAGGGTGTGGAGACCGCCGAACAGGAGGCCTACATCATCTCCGAGGGCTGCCACGAAGGTCAGGGCTACCACTACAGCAAACCCCTGCCGGCACGGGAGTTGGCGGCCTACTTGAAACAGGCCCAACGCAATAACGCCGTCATTCTCTGACGCAATGCTGGCCAGCAGTGCCGCCCGCGCCGCTGCCAGCAAATCAATACTGAATATTTCCTACTTATAACCCTTTACACAAAATGCAAATCTTTCGCATTATGTCGCAGTTTTGCGCGCCCCCCGCGTGCCCCATCATCAACCGAAGCAGGATGTTCGCCATGATTCGTATGCCCCTGGCCACCGCCAGCCTTCTCGCCATTGCCATTTCTCTCGCCGGTTGTGGTGAAGGCAAAGACAAGGCCGCCGCACCTCAAGCCCCGGCCGCCGCCAGCACCACCGCCCCTGCGGCTGCCCCGGCAGGCCAGGTCGACGAGGCCGCTGCCAAGGCCGTGGTCGCGCATTACGCTGACATGGTATTCGCGGTGTACAGCGATGCCGAGTCCACTGCGAAGACCCTGCAAACCGCGATCGACACCTTCCTCGCCAACCCGAACGACGACACCCTGAAAGCGGCCCGCACCGCCTGGATCGCCGCGCGCGTGCCGTACCTGCAGAGTGAAGTGTTCCGCTTCGGCAACACCATCATTGACGACTGGGAAGGCCAAGTGAACGCCTGGCCCCTGGACGAAGGCCTGATCGACTACGTCGACAAGACCTACGAACACGCCCTGGGCAACCCTGGCGCCACTGCCAACATCATCGCCAACAACGAAATCCAGGTCGGCGAAGACAAGGTCGATGTGAAAGACATCACCCCGGAAAAACTCGCCAGCCTGAACGAGCTGGGCGGTTCCGAAGCCAACGTGGCCACCGGTTACCACGCGATTGAATTCCTGCTCTGGGGCCAGGACCTGAACGGCACCGGCCCGGGCGCCGGCAACCGTCCAGCGTCGGACTACATGACAGGTGAGGGTGCCACGGGCGGCCACAACGAGCGTCGCCGCACCTACCTGCGCGCCGTGACTCAACTGTTGGTCAGCGACCTGGAAGAGATGGTCGGCAACTGGAAGCCCAACGTCGAAGACAACTACCGCGCCACCCTGGAAGCCGAGGCGCCGACCGATGGCCTGCGCAAAATGCTGTTCGGCATGGGTAGCCTGTCCCTGGGCGAGCTGGCCGGTGAGCGCATGAAGGTTTCCCTGGAAGCCAACTCGCCGGAAGACGAACAGGATTGCTTCAGCGACAACACCCACAACTCGCACTTCTATGACGCCAAGGGTATTCGCAACGTTTACCTGGGCGAGTACACCCGCACCGACGGTACCAAAATGACCGGCCCAAGCCTGTCGTCCCTGGTGGCGAAGGCTGATCCAACCGCCGATGCAACGCTGAAGGCTGACCTGGCGTCGACCGAAGCGAAGATCCAGGTGATGGTGGATCACGCCAACAACGGTGAGCATTACGACCAGTTGATCGCGGCCGGTAACGATAAAGGCAACCAGATCGTGCGTGACGCCATCGCCGCGCTGGTCAAGCAGACCGGTTCGATCGAACAGGCTGCGGCCAAGTTGGGCATCAGCGACCTGAACCCGGATAACGCTGATCACGATTTCTGATCGGTGCCGCGTTGAATGAGGCGACCTTCGGGTCGCCTTTTTTGTGCCTGCCAGACCGCTTTGGGCCGAACACATTCCCTGTGGTGAGGGAGCTTGCTCCCGTTGGGCCGCGCAGCGGCCCCAGTGAAGCCACCGCACGTTTCCAGAAAAACACCTCGGAAGGTTTGGGGACTGCTCCGCAGTCCAACGGGAGCAAGCTCCCTCGCCACAGGATCAACGCAGCCACGATCATCGCCGCCCCCGGTTTACTTGCCCTTCACCGCAGGTAGAATGGCGCCTTTCCTGTCACCCCGAGCGGACCTCATGGCGTTGCCGACCTTACGGATAATCGGTTTCATTATCGGCATCTTCCTGATCACCCTGGCCATCGCCATGGTCATCCCCATGGCGACCCTGGTCTTCTTCGAACGCACCAGTGACCTGCCATCGTTCCTCTGGGCCAGCCTGATTACCTTCATCGCCGGCCTGGCGCTGGTGATTCCCGGTCGCCCGGAACACGTGCACCTGCGCCCGCGGGACATGTACCTGCTGACCGTCTCCAGCTGGCTGGTGGTGTGCATCTTCGCCGCACTGCCGTTCCTGTTGACCCAGCACATCAGCTACACCGACTCCTTCTTCGAAAGCATGTCCGGTATCACCGCCACCGGCTCCACGGTGCTCAGTGGCCTGGACACCATGTCCCCGGGCATCCTCATCTGGCGCTCGCTGCTGCACTGGCTTGGCGGCATCGGCTTTATCGGCATGGCGGTGGCGATCCTGCCGCTGCTGCGCATCGGTGGCATGCGCCTGTTCCAAACCGAATCTTCCGACCGCTCGGAAAAGGTCATGCCCCGCTCGCACATGGTGGCGCGCCTGATCGTGGCCGCGTACGTGGGCATCACCATCCTCGGCAGCCTGGCGTTCTGGTGGGCAGGCATGGGCCTGTTCGACGCGATCAACCATGCGATGTCGGCGATTTCCACCGGCGGGTTCTCCACCTCCGATGAGTCCCTGGCCCACTGGAAACAGCCGGCGGTGCACTGGGTGGCGGTAGTGGTGATGATTCTCGGCAGCCTGCCGTTCACCCTGTACGTGGCCACGATGCGCGGCAACCGCCGGGCGCTGATCAAAGACCAGCAGGTGCAAGGCTTGCTCGGGTTGCTGGTGGTGACCTGGCTCGTGCTCGGCACCTGGTACTGGTGGACCACCGACCTGCATTGGCTGGATGCGCTGCGCCACGTGGCGGTGAATGTCACCTCGGTGGTCACCACCACCGGCTTTGCGCTGGGGGACTACAGCATCTGGGGCAATTTCTCGCTGATGCTGTTCTTCTACCTGGGCTTTGTGGGCGGTTGCTCCGGCTCCACCGCCGGCGGGATCAAGATCTTCCGGTTCCAGGTGGCCTACATCCTGCTCAAGGCCAACTTGAACCAGCTGATTCACCCACGGGCGGTGATCAAGCAGAAATACAACGGCCATCGCCTCGACGAAGAAATCGTGCGTTCGATCCTGACCTTCTCGTTTTTCTTCGCGATCACCATCTGCGCCATCGCCCTGGCCCTGTCGTTGCTGGGCCTGGACTGGATGACCGCGCTGACCGGCGCCGCCAGCACCGTGTCCGGCGTGGGCCCGGGCCTGGGGGAAACCATCGGCCCGGCCGGCAACTTCTCCACCCTGCCGGACGCCGCCAAGTGGATCCTGTCGTTCGGCATGCTGCTGGGCCGGCTGGAGATCATTACGGTGTTTGTGCTGTGCATTCCGGCGTTTTGGCGTCACTGACAGGCAGCTCATGCAACCGCGCCCGGTACTCGCCGGGCGTGGCATCGAACCAGCGGCGGAACGCGCGGAAGAAGTTGCTCGGGTCGGCAAACCCCAACAGGTAGGCAATTTCCAGCAGGGTCATGCTCGGCTGTGCCAGGTATTGCTCGGCCAGTTCGCGGCGGGTGTCATCGAGCAGGGTCTGGAAACTGGTGCCCTCCTCCTGCAAACGACGCTGCAAGGTGCGCTGGGACAGGTGCAACGTCTGCGCGACCACCTCGCGCTTGGGCTCGCCTTGCGGCAGCAATCGACACAGTACCTGCCGCGCCTTGTGGGTCACCCGGCTCTCGGAAAACCGCGCCAGGTATTCCCCGGCAAAACGATCGTGCAGCAACGCCATCGCCTCGTTCGCCGTGGGCAACGGCGCCTCCATATCCGCCCGCTCGAAGATCAGCGCGTCATAGGGCGCGTTGAACACCAGCGGTGCATGGAACGCTTGTTTGTAGGGTGCCAGGTCTGCCGGTTGATCGCCCTGCACCAGCACCTTGCGCGGTTGCAGAGTGCGCCCGGTCAGCCAGCCGCATAACGCCAGGGCACTGGCCAGGGACGCTTCGGCGCTTTGTCGGGTGGGCGGCAGGTGGTCGCCATGCACCGTCAGAATCAGCGCATAACCTTCGGGTAACAGTCGGAAACTCAGGTCGGCACTTTCAGCAATGATTCGCTGATAACGCACCAGGCGCATGAAACCTTCGGCCAGGGTGTTACTGGACATCAAGGCGTAGCCGGCCACATGAAACGACGCCGGGCGCACCACCTTGCCCATGTTCAAGCCGATCGCCGGGTTGCCCGACAGCTCGACCGCCCGCTGCCAGAGGCGGGTCATGGAGTCCTGGGGGAAACGTGCATCCGGGTCGTTCAGCGCGGCGTAATCCAGGCCAAGCTGCTTGAACAAGGCACGGCAATCCAGGCCGTCCATCTCCAGCGCCTTGACTATCCCCATCGCCCAGCTTGCAGAAGTCGTTCGTTCGCTCATGGCGTTTTCTTAACAAGGAAGGCTGAAACCACAGCCAGGAATCCGAAGGATACTAAAGTGGCATCTATTGTCACTGGCTGTTACCACTGATGACTCTAGACTCAAATAAGCTCCCCGCCGAACATCTGTCGGGCAGAACAATAACCAGAGGGCCGACGACTGTGGAAAATGCCAGACAATTCAATAGCTTCGCTGATTTTTACCCTTACTATCTGAGCGAACACGGCAACAGCACCTGCCGTCGCCTGCACTTTATCGGCACCAGCCTCGTTATCTTCATCCTCGCGTTCGCCATCGGCAAAGGTGCGTGGTGGCTGCTGCTGGCGCTGCCGGTGGCCGGCTACAGCTTTGCCTGGATCGGCCACTTCTTCTTTGAAAAGAATCGCCCGGCGACCTTCCAGCACCCGCTTTACAGCCTGTTGGGGGATTTTGTGATGTACCGCGACATGATTCTGGGCAAGGTGCCGTTCTAGCCCTGCACCTTAAAAAAACAATAAGAGAGGCTCTGATGAACCAGCAGGCCCGCTTCACCCATATGCAGGATGGCACCCAGGAAGACTGGGCGATCATTGCCAAGGATTTCAGCGCCTACGCCCGGCAACTGCCAACCCGAATCGTGGCGCACCTGCGACTGCTGGAAGGCGACTTCGGCGGCTTCCCGGTGGACCGCCTGACCCACTCGCTGCAAACCGCCAGCCGCGCCTGGCACGACGGGCGTGATGAAGAATACGTGGTCTGCGCCCTGCTCCACGACATCGGCGACACCCTGGGTTCCTACAACCACCCGGACATCGCCGCCGCGATCCTCAAGCCGTTCGTGAGCGCCGAAAACCTGTGGATGGTGGAGAAGCACGGGATCTTCCAGGGCTACTACTTCTTCCACCACCTGGGGATGGACCGCCACCTGCGCGAGCAATTTGGCGATCACCCACAGTACCGGCAAACCATCGAGTTCTGCGCGCAATACGACGCGGCGGCGTTCGACCCGGCCTACGACACCCTGCCGCTGAGCTTCTTCGAACCGATGCTGGCGCGGGTGTTTGCCCAGCCGAAGCACTCCCTCTACAAGGCGGCGATGGAGCGCCAGGGTTAAACCGGCAACAGTGTGCCGCCTTGACCGGTTTGGGTGGCCGGCTCCGGGCCTTTAACCATCTCCCGGGCCACCGTCAGGATGATGATGGCGGCGATGATGTCGAAAATCGCCAGCACCACAAACAGGGGGCTGTAGCCGACCTTGGTCACCAGTACGCCGAACACGGCGGTAAATGCCGCTGCCCCGATAAACCCGCACATCTGCCCGCCACCCGTGGCGGTGGCCACGTCGTTCTTGCCGAATGAGTCCGAGGCGATGGAAAACAGAGCGCCGGACAAGGTCTGGTGGGCGAAACCGCCAACACACAGCAGGGCAATCGCGGTGTAGGCACTGTCCACCAGGCCGATGCACGCCGGGCCGATCATGCACAGGCAACCGAACAGCATCACCAGCTTGCGTGAAGTGAACAGCGAAACCTTGAAGTAGCGATGGAACAGCGGGCTCAGGTAGCCACCCAGCACGCAGCCGATGTCGGCGGCCAGGAACGGCAGCCAGGCGAACAGCGCCATTTCCTTGATGTTCATGTGCCGCTCGGTCATCAGGTACAGCGGAATCCAGGCGTTGAAGGTCTGCCAGGCCGGTTCCGAGAGCATCCGCGCCGAGGCGATGGCGAAAAAGTTGCGGCTCTTGAGGATGCGCTTCCAGCTGGCTTTCTTCTGCACGCCTTCCTTGAGGTGAGTTTCCTGGCCGGCTTCGATGTACTCGCGCTCGGCTTGAGCCAGCAGGCGCTGGTCACGCGGGTGCTTGTACAGCAGTAGCCAAAGCCCACTCCACGCCAGGCCGATACCGCCGACGATCAGGAACGCCAACTGCCAGCCGCTGTGCAAAATTGCCCAGACCACCAGTGGCGGCGCCAGCAGCGCACCAAACGACGAACCAAAGTTGAACCAGCCGATGGCGACGGAGCGCTCCTTGGCCGGGAACCACTCGGTAATCGCCTTGACGCCGCCGGGGAAGCCCGCCGACTCCGTCAGCCCCAGGGCGCCACGGGCCACTGCCAGGCTCTGCCAACCCGTGGCGAACGCCGCCAGGGCACACACCACCGACCAGGAAATGGCGAAGATCGCAAAGCCCATCTTGGTGCCAATCGCATCGATCACGTAACCGGCGATCGGCTGCATCAAGGCGTAGCACACCTGCCAGGCAACAACGATGTGGGAATACTGCTCAGTGGAGATGCTCAGGTCGGTCATCAGCGTGGGGGCTGCGACGGACAGCGTGTTACGGGCCAGGTAGTTAATAATCAGGCCGACCGTCATCAGCCCGACCATCCACCAACGGATGCCTTTGATTTTCATCGCTTCACCTTAATTATTTTTAGATTTGAGGCTTACGTTCTGCGACCGAGCGCACCCGTATTACGGGCGCTATAAAACTGTAACGTCATATGTCGTCATACAACTTCTAGCGTTATATTCAGTCCGCACCACGATGTCAATCCGTTAAGGGTGATGTTGTACGATGACAATCGATCCGCCTGTGGCGCCACGTCACTTGCGCGGCGGGATGAAGAGGTGTTCATTTTTCGAGATAAAATCTTTCTGTCATTTACAGTGCTGTATCCTGCCCAAGCTTTTTGAAAGCGCGGAATCACCTGCGATTGATAAAACAGATCTTGCGAGGAGCGACGACGATGCACGAAATCCCTAATCTCCCCTTCCCAAGCCTGCGCGAAACTGAGCAGCCAACCCCGCAACAGGCCGGTGCCAGCAAGCCCGAGCCAAAAGAGGCAAAACCGGTCGACCGCAAAAGCGCAGACTGAGTGCCGTACCCAGACCGTGTGGAAAGCGTGACATTGCGCGCTTTCCACACCGCCTGAACACCGTGAGCCCCGCCATGACCGACACCCCCCCCGATACCGCCCTGCTCGACACTGCCCTGCAGATGGTCGACGTATGGAACCGCCTCACCCCGGAAAAACAGGCCCTCCTGCTCAAGCGCTTCGGCACCCAGGAAAACGCCCTCGCCGCGTTGGTAACCACGCAACTGCTCAACCCCGCCGATCGCTAAAAGTTTGGTTTGCTGCCCCCGCACGCGCCCAGCATCGGTATCATAAGCAGCCTATCTTTTCCTGCTGCGACAGTGGACCTCTCCCCATGCCAGATACCCAGCGCCCCATGGCGGTCACGCTGCAAGTCGTTTCCATCGTTCTGTTCACCTTTATCGGCTACCTGAATATCGGCATTCCCCTGGCCGTGTTGCCCGGCTATGTGCACAGCGACCTGGGCTTTGGCGCCGTGATTGCGGGCCTGGTGATCAGCGTGCAATACCTGGCCACCCTGCTGAGCCGGCCCTATGCGGGGCGCATCATCGATAACCGCGGCAGCAAGCGCGCCGTCATGTACGGCCTCGCGGGTTGCGGGTTGAGTGGCGTGTTCATGTTGCTCTCGGCGTGGCTGTCACACCTGCCGGCGCTGAGCCTCACCAGCCTGCTGATTGGCCGCCTGGTGCTGGGCAGCGCTGAAAGCCTGGTGGGCTCGGGCTCCATCGGCTGGGGCATTGGCCGGGTGGGCGCGGCGAATACCGCCAAGGTCATTTCCTGGAACGGCATCGCCAGCTACGGCGCCCTGGCCATCGGCGCGCCGCTGGGGGTGTTGCTGGTCAGTCATTTCGGGCTGTGGAGCATGGGCGTCAGCATCATCCTGCTGGCGGTATTGGGCCTGCTGCTGGCCTGGCCGAAAGTCGCGGCGCCAATCGTAGTGGGCGAGCGTCTGCCGTTCATGCATGTGCTCGGGCGTGTACTGCCCCACGGCTGCGGCCTGGCGCTGGGCTCGATCGGGTTTGGCACCATCGCGACCTTCATCACCTTGTATTACGCGACCCAACACTGGGATAACGCGGTGCTGTGCCTGAGCCTGTTCGGTGCCAGCTTTATCGGGGCGCGGTTGTTGTTCGGGAATTTGATCAACCGCATTGGCGGGTTTCGCGTGGCGATTGCCTGCCTGTCGGTAGAGACCCTGGGCCTGCTGCTGTTGTGGCTGGCGCCGGACCCTCATTTGGCGTTGGCGGGTGCGGCGTTGAGCGGGTTCGGGTTTTCCCTGGTGTTTCCGGCGCTGGGGGTGGAAGCGGTCAACCTGGTGCCCGCCTCAAGCCGGGGCGCGGCGGTGGGGGCGTATTCGCTGTTTATCGATTTGTCGTTGGGGATCACCGGGCCGTTGGCCGGGGCGATTGCGGCGGGGTTCGGGTTTGCCTCGATCTTCCTGTTTGCGGCGATCGCGGCGTTTGGCGGGTTGCTGTTGAGCCTGTACTTGTACCGGCAGGCGCCGAAGTACCGTGAGGAGCGGGAGGCGGCTTAGAAATCAACCTTGCCGCGGCCGGCCTTGATACTGCCGCGTTTGGTTTTGGATTCGAGGCGGCGCTTTTTTGAGCCCAGGGTGGGTTTGGTGGGGCGGCGTTTCTTTTCGACCTTGGTGGCGCTCTGGATCAGCTCGACCAAACGCTCGAGGGCGTCGGCGCGGTTTTGTTCCTGAGTGCGGTATTGCTGGGCCTTGAGGATCAGCACGCCGTCGCTGGTGATGCGGGTGTCGCGCAGGGCCAGCAGGCGTTCCTTGTAGAAGTCGGGCAGGGACGAGGCCGGGATGTCGAAACGCAGGTGCACGGCGCTGGAGACTTTGTTGACGTTTTGACCGCCGGCGCCTTGGGCGCGGATGGCTGTCAGCTCGATCTCGGCGTCGGGGAGGTGCACGTTGTTGGAAATCACCAGCATTTTTTGATCGGGCCTTGGGTTAGAGGGGTAAGGATACGCCAATGTGGTGGGCTGCTGGGGCCTGGGGGCATATCCGTTATTTAGGTAACGGCC
>NZ_JAIWYM010000018.1:0-116926 GCF_020515595.1 Pseudomonas sp. MWU16-30323 | reverse complement strand
CTTACCGACATGCTCGATATACAGCGGCACCCCGACAAATTTGCACAGTTATTTCTGAACCAGAACACTAGAATAGGCACCTAACCTTTTTTAGAGTCCGAGCCCTATATGCCCGACCCGGTTGATACCCTCGAGGTGTCAGACTTACCGCTGGACGAACTCGTGGCATGCCATGAGTGCGACTTGCTGATGCGCAAGCCGGAGCTTGCCCGCGGTGAAAAGGCCCAATGCCCACGCTGCGGCTACGAGCTGTATGCTCACCGCCACAACGTCGTTGAACGAAGCCTGGCGTTAGTGATTGCCGCGCTGTTGTTGTACGTCCCCGCGAACTTTTTACCCATCATGCAGCTCAATCTACTCGGGCAGTCCTCGCAGGACACCGTATGGACCGGCGTGGTCGGTCTGTTCGACACCGGTATGCAAGGCGTCGCCGTGGTGGTGTTCCTCTGCAGCATGGGCATTCCATTGCTCAAGCTCCTGTGCCAGTTGGCGGTATTGTTGAGCATTCGCTGGAACATCGGCCGCAGCTACGGGCTGCTGTTTTATCGCATCTACCACCATCTGAAAGACTGGGGGATGCTCGAGGTCTACCTGATGGGCGTGCTGGTGGCGATCGTAAAACTGGCCGACATGGCGACCATCACCGTTGGGCTGGGCTTGGCCTGCTTCGTAAGTCTGTTAATGGTCCAGATACTGCTGGAGGTGGTGATGTCACCTCACCAGATCTGGGAAGCGCTGTCAGGAGAGGATGCTCATGCGGGCGATTGATGCGGGCATTCTGATCTGTACCGAATGCCATGAACTAAACAAACAAGACCCGGACACCGACGAGCAAACCTGCACCCGTTGCGGTGCACTGGTTCACGCTCGCCGGCCGAACAGCCTGACGCGCACCTGGGCGCTGCTGATCACCGCAGCCATCCTGTACATCCCGGCCAATCTGTTGCCGATCATGACCGTCAGCTCCCTGGGGCAGGGCGATCCGAGCACCATCATGTCCGGCGTGATCCAACTGATGCAGCACGGCATGTTCCCGATCGCCGCTGTAGTGTTTGTCGCCAGCATCCTGGTGCCCACCTTCAAGCTGGTGGGTATTGGGCTGCTGCTGTTTTCGGTACAACGTCACCAACCACTTTCCGCGCAACAACGCATTATCATGTACCGCTTTATCGAGTTTATTGGCCGCTGGTCCATGCTGGATATCTTCGTGATTGCCATCCTGGTGGCGGTCGTAAACTTTGGGCGACTTGCCAGTGTCGAGGCCAATCTCGGTGCCGTGGCGTTCGCCAGTGTGGTGATCTTGACGATGCTTGCCGCAGTAACTTTCGATCCCCGACTGATTTGGGATAACACGGAGTCGGACGACGACCATGAGTGATTTGCCTAAGGCTAAAACCCGCCCAGCTTCCAACTGGTCGGCCATTTGGGTGCTGCCCCTGATTGCCCTGATCATCGGTGGCTGGTTGGGATGGCGTGCGTACAACCAGCAAGGTATCGAGATTCAGGTTCGCTTTGAAAGCGGCGAAGGCATCCAGGCCAACAAGACCGAAGTGGTCTACAAAGGCATGTCCGTGGGTAAGGTCAAGACACTGGCCCTGGATGACGAAGGTAACAATCGCGGGGTGATTGCCACCATCGAGATGAACAAGGATGTGGAGCAATACCTCAAGACCAACACCCGCTTCTGGCTGGTCAAGCCGAGTGTCAGCCTGGCCGGGATCACCGGCCTGGAAACCCTGGTCTCGGGTAACTACATCGCCGCCAGCCCGGGCGATGGTGAGCCGACGCGCAAGTTCAAGGCCCTGTCTGAAGAACCGCCCTTATCCGACGCCAAGCCCGGCCTGCACCTGACGATCAAAGCCGATCGTCTCGGCTCGCTGAACCGCGGCAGCCCGGTGTTCTATAAGCAGATCCAGGTCGGCCAGGTCAAAAGCTACCTGCTCTCCGAAGACCAGACCACCGTTGAAATCAAGGTCTACATCGAGCCGACCTACGCCAGCCTGGTGCGCAAACACACGCGTTTCTGGAACGCCAGCGGCATCAGCATCGACGCCAACCTGTCCGGCGTAAAAGTGCGCAGTGAATCCCTGGCCAGCATCGTTGCCGGCGGTATCGCCTTCGCCACGCCAGAGAACCGCAAGGACAGCCCGCCGACGGACCCGAGCCTGCCGTTCCGCCTGTATGAAGACTTCGATGCAGCAGCCGCAGGCATCAAGGTCAAAGTCAAACTCACCGACTTCGAAGGTCTCCAGGCGGGTCGCACGCCGGTGATGTACAAAGGCATCCAGGTCGGCAGCCTGAAAACCCTGAAGATCGACCCGGACCTTTCCAGCGCCAATGCCGAGCTGACCCTCGACCCACTGGCCGAAGACTACCTCGTTCAGGACACCCAATTCTGGGTGGTCAAACCGTCCATCTCCCTGGCCGGCATCACCGGGCTGGAAGCGTTGGTCAAGGGTAACTACATCGCCATCCGTCCCGGCGACAAGGGCAGCGCGCCACAACGGGAGTACGTCGCCCGGGCCAAGGCGCCGCCACTGGACCTGCGTTCCCCCGGCCTGCACATGGTGCTGTTCACCGACAACCTCGGTTCCCTGGATGTCGGCAGCCCGATCCTCTACAAGCAGGTCAAGGTCGGTTCCGTACAGAGCTACCAGTTCTCCCGCAAGAACAAGCAACTGGTGATTGGCGTCCATATCGAGAAAGAGTACGAAGGCCTGGTCAACGGCTCGACCCGATTCTGGAATGCCAGCGGCGTGACCCTGACCGGCGGACTTACCGGCGGCATCCAGGTGAAAAGCGAATCCCTGGCCAGCCTGATGGCGGGCGGTATCGCCTTCGAAACCCCGGAGCCGAATGTACCGCTGAAAAAACGTATCCCGCGTTTCCGTCTGTTCCCGGATCGCGAAGCCGCCAACCAGCACGGTACATTGGTGACCATCAAGGTCGACCGCGCCGACGGCCTGCGCCCAGGTACGCCGGTACGCTTCAAAGGCCTCGACGTCGGCAAGATCGAAAGCGTCGACTTGAGTGCCGACATGCAATCGGTCCTGCTCAGCGCGCGCATCACCCAAGTGGCAGATCGCATCGCCCGGGCCGGCAGTCAGTTCTGGGTGGTCAAGCCAGAACTGGGGCTAATGAAAACGTCGAACCTGGAAACCCTGGTCACCGGTCAGTACATCGAAGTGCAGCCCGCAGCGAAGAACGCTGGCCCGCAAAAGAGCTTCGTTGCCCTCGACCAACCGCCTGAAGCGGTCCATCAGGACGCGGGCTTGAGCCTGGTGCTCAGTGCGGCGCGCCGCGGTTCGCTGAAGGAAGGTGTGCCGGTCACCTACCGCGAAGTCACGGTAGGCAAGGTCACAGGCTACGAGTTGGGCCAGACCGCCGACCGGGTGCTGATCCATATCCTGATCGAGCCCAAGTACGCGCCGCTGGTGCGCAGTGGCAGCCGGTTTTGGAACACCAGCGGTTTCGGTCTCGACTTCGGCCTGTTCAAGGGCGCGACGGTGCGCACCGAATCCCTGGAGACCCTGGTCGCCGGCGGCATCGCCTTTGCCACGCCAGACGGTGAGCGCATGGGGAATGCCGCTCGGCCCCAGCAAACCTTCCCGCTGTTCGACAAGTTCGAAGACGAATGGCTGACCTGGGCACCTAAAATCCCACTCGGCAAATAGACCGAGGCGCGGCCTTCGCGAGCAAGCCCGCTCCCACATTTGACCCCGTTCCCCCTGAAGGAACCCGATTGAAGGTGGGAGCGGGCTTGCTCGCGAAGAGGCCCTCAAGAACACCAAAAAAAGGCCGCGATCCAAAAGATCGCGGCCTTTTTGCATTTCAGCGCGGCTGATTAAACCTCGTCCAACTCCGGTTCATCCGCCTGCACGTTCACCGTCGCCTTCACCACATCGTGACGACGGATGTATTTCCAGTCTGCCTCATCAATGTAGATCCCGTTCGGCCCGCTGCCGCCTTCCAGGTCAATCGCCACCTGGGCGGACACCTGCGGCTTCACACTGGCCAGAATCGGCACGAAGCCCAGCTGCAAGCTGGTTTCCAGCAACGCCGCCTGGTTCTTCTCGTCGATATCCGCCGCCTCGTCGAGGTAGTACGGCAAGCGCACACGACCTGCCTGATCGCGGTCCATCAAGTGCAGCAACAAGTACATGTTGGTCAGCGCCTTGATGGTCATGGTGGTGCCGTTGGAGGCGGCGCCATCAATGTCGGTGTGAATGATTGGCTGGCCGTTGACCTTGGTGATCTCGAACGCCAATTCGAACAAGTCCTTGAGGCCCAACTGGTTGTGGTTGGCCGCAACCAGGCGCGCCAGGTATTCCTTGGCTTCCTCGTTCTTGTTGTCCTGCTCGGCGCTCTGGCTCAGGTCGAAGACCGACAGGGTTTCACCCTCTTCATACTGACCGGCACTGTGGATGATCTGGTCGATATGCTTGAGGGCTTCCTTGTTCGGCGCCAGCACGATGCGGAAGCTCTGCAGGTTGGACACCTGGCGCTTGTTGATCTCGCGGTTGAACAACGCCAACTGGTGTTCAAGGCTGTCGTAGTCGCTGCGGATATTGCGCAAGGTGCGCGCGATATCGGTGACCGCCGCACGCCGCGCCTTGCCCAGGGTCAGGGCTTCATCGGTACGGTGCGCGTAAGCGTTGATCAGCAGGTGCAGGCGGCGCTCCATATCGTCTTCACTGTCGAACTTGGCCACGCCCTTGAGGCGCACCTGTGCATACAGCGCGTCGATCTGGCCGTCAGCCCGCAGCAAACCCTGCCAACTGTCCTGATAGTCATTGAGCAGTGGCAGCAGGTTTTCCATGGAGTCGTCGACCGGATCGATGAACGGCGTACCAAACGGCAAGTCCGCCGGCAGCAGTTGGCGACGACGCAACGCGTCATCCAGCGTGCGCTGCTTGGCTTCCATATCACCAATCTGGCGGCCTACCAGTTGCAGCTTGGCCGACAGTTGCTGGACGCGTTCGGTAAACGCATCGCTGGAACGCTTCAATTCGTCCTGGGCCGCTTCCATCTGCGCCAGGCTTTCCAGCTTCTCGCCTTCTTCTGCGCTCAGGGTTTGCGAGCGGCGGAAATCTTCCAGCGCCTTCTGTGCGTCTAATACCTGTTGGTACAGGGCTTCAGTCTGGGTCTTGCTCGCCGCGCGGTCAGCCGCCACGGCTTGCTGGGTTTTCAGTTGCTTGAGTTCTTTTTCCAGGCGCTCTTTCTGGTCACGCAACGCGGCGCGGTCAGCCAGGGCCTGCAACGCCGGTGGCTCGATGTGCGAGATGTCGATGGCCAGTCCCGGCACTTCAAAACGCTCGCCCTTGAAGCCATCGAGAATCTGCTCCAGGGATTTCACCCACAGGCCTTCCTCGTCCAGCGTGATGCCATGCTCACCCAGCGGCAAGCTGAACAGCGAACTGTTGAACAAGCGCATCAGACGCTCGACATCCTGCTGCGAGAACTCTTCCCGCAGCTTGGCGTAGCTGTTGTTGTCGGCGTGATCGAGTTGTTGCTTCACCGACTTCAGGCGTTTTTCCAGGTCCCGCAGACGCTCGTCCAAATCCTCGGCGCTGAACTGACGCGACTGCGCCAAGGCACCGGCCAATTCATCGTGAGCATCCTTGGCCGCCAGCAGTTGCTGCTCCAGCACCTTGACGTCATCCACCAGGGCGAAGCGATGCTTGAGCACCGACAGCTCACCGAGCCAGCGCTGAATGCCGCTGATTTCCCGCTCCAGGCGCATCAGTTCCTGAGTGCCGCCGCGCTGGTCGTTCTGCAGTGCGTCTTGCTCGTTGCGGTAATGCTCGGCCTGGATCGTCAGCTCTTCCTTGCGCGCACTGGCGTAGTCCGACCAAGTGCCCAACAACGAATCCAGCAGCGGCGACAGGCGATGCAGTTTGCCCCGCAGGATTTCCCGCTGTTTCACGCCATTGGACAGCGCTTCCACCAGCGGCCCGGCGGCTACCAATGAGTTGTAGTCCTGTTCCATGCGTCGTACATCACGGAAGGCTTCTTCACACGCCGCGATGTAATCGACACTGCCGGAACGCAGGCTGTGTTCGAACGCATCCAGGAACAGTTGCTTCAACTTGGCCGCGGTAATTTCCCGCATGTGCAGCAAGTTGATAAACAACGCACGGAAGGTCTTCAGGCTCTGCTCGCTGGTGGAGCGCAGCGGAATCAGGGTCAGGTCCAGCGGGATCGACGTGTGGCCGCCCACCAGCAAACGTCGCAGTTCATCCGGCTTCAGCTCGTAGGCCTTCAGGCCTTCGCGCTCAAGGTTGGTGAACAGCTCTTTCTGGCGCAGGCAGGTGTCGTTCTTCTGATAGTGCGCCAGGTCCAGCTTGCCCGCGTAGGCAAAGAACTGGTGACCGAAACCACCGCCCGGGCCGCGACCGACCACGCCGATCACGTGCGGGCCATGGGGCAGGGCCACTTCCACCAGGATGTAGCTGGTGTCGGTAGCAAAGTAGAAACGCCGGGATTGCTCCAGGGTGTACTTGCCGAAACTCATGTCCGACATGCGCGCCAGAATCGGGAACTGCAAGGCGTTGATCGAGGCCGATTTGCCGAGGTTGTTCGCGCCGTACACCGACAGCGGTTCTTCCAGCGGGAACAACCCCAGGCTGTAACCGGCGGTGTTCAAAAGGGCGAAGCGGCGAATGCCGTAGCGTTCCTTGCTCATGCGTCGGTCTCCTGTTCTTCGGCAATGGCACGGGCCAGGGCGTCTTCTTCGCTTTCTTCTGCGAAGTCACTCAAGTCCAGCGGGTCATCGGTCTTCAGCAGTTTCTCATCGCTGTCTTCGTCGATGATCACCGGGGCCGGCAGCGGCAATACGCTGTGGATGCTCGCGGCGAGGTCACGGTCCTGCTGCACCGAGAGGCACACATCGAGGAAGCGGTGCATCGGCGGCAGGAAGCGGTAGATACCGTTCTCTTCACTGGCAAAACCCAGCTGGGTCATGCGGCGCATGATTTTTTCTTCCAGTTCCTCAACGGTCGTCACTTCGGCCTGGATAAACAGGTCGCGGTACTTTTCCAGCAACGACGGCAGCTCATCACGGCCCAGGCTGCCACCGTCAAGCACAGCGATCGGGTCGCGGCCCTGGTCGGCCAGGTGCTCGACGATGATGAAGGTGAACAACGCCAGGCGCTGGGCGGTTTTGTTGACCTGCGCGGCAGCCACGGCCGAGTCCGGTACGAAGTAGTAGAAACCCCGGGTGTCGCACACCAGCTCAAAGCCCAGGGCCTTGAACAGCGTGCGGTACTGGTCCTGGAAGTTCGACAGTTGGGCGTACAGCTCCGGGTCGCGGCGGCTGACGTGGTAACCCTTGAACAGCTCGCGAAAGATCGGCGCCAGTTGGGACAGTTCGGATAGATCAAGATGCATGAGGGGTGCTCGCAGAATTCCCGGCCGTATCAATACTGGCTGGAAGCAGGGCGAATGAGCGCAGGCTGACCTGGTGCTCGTGAGTGTGGTAATCCCGTCGTTCCAGACGTTCGCGCTTGAAGCGTTTCTCCCGCGACAGGCGTGAGAACCAGTACAGCAACTCGTCGGTTGCGCCGTCCGGTTCCTGCTCCAGCAGCCAGGTCATCAGGTCGGGCATCGGCAGCGCGTCTTCACAGCGCTCGAGCATTTCCTTGACCGTGCGCGGTGCGCGAGGGGCTTCGCCCTTGTGGGATTTGTGCGCCTTGGGGAAACGCGCCGGCTTCGGTTCGAAGTTGGCCAAGGCGTACACGTAGGCTTCAACCTGGCTGGCACTGCCCAGAAAGGTGCTTTGCGGCCGGGTGAACATCGGCATCGCCGCTTGCGGCACCGCGTCCAGGCCCTTACGACGAATCGCCGACAAGGCCAGTGCCGCGCCACGGGTCACGGCGTTGTGCCGGCGCGCTTCTTCCCGCAACGGCAGCAGCAGTTCCCGGGCGTGACGCAAGGTCAGTTGAGCGCTGGTCTGCATTTCGAGGATGCGCGCATGGGTGCGCAGCAGCATGTCGTCGTCCACCAGGTGGCCGAGGCGCTGTTGTTCGGTGAGCATGCGCAACAGCACGTTCTCGACCTTGCGCACGCCTTGTTCGAAGGCGCCGTCGGCATTCACCAACTGAATCATCGGTTCGACGTATTCGTCCCAGGTCGCCAGGACTTCGGCGTATCGCTGGCGCAACGGGATCTGCCGGTCGCTGGTCTTGGCGCGGTCGGCTACGGCCGCGAGGGCCTGTTCGTCGTTGGCGAGTTTTTTCAGCACGTCCCGCACGCGCATGTCCAGCAGGCGCAGTTGGCGCGCCAGGTCATGGCCGTCACGGATGTCGAAGGCGTCCTGGATATAACCCGCCAGGCGCTCAAGGTGGCGCAGGTAGGCTTCGATCTCCAGGCACAGGCCGAGCCGGTGCTCCTTGCGAAGATACGCCAGGAAGTCGTGGATCTGTGCGTTGAGCTCGAAGCGGTTCGGGCTCTTGGCGACAGGCACCAGGATATCCAGGCGAATCCACACGTCCAGCAGGCTGGTGATGTCCTGTGGCGTGCTGTCCAGTTGTTGGGCAGCCAGTTGGGCGCGCAGTTCGCTGAGGCTCAGGGTGCCTTGGTCGAAGTGTTCGCACAGTGGCTCAAGCAGGGCCCAGTGTTCGGCGAGGGCGCGCAAGACGCGCTTGGGTTCGATCATCGGAATGGCCGGCTGGTTAGCGATTAAAAGCAGCGATTGTACTGCATCGGGGGTGGGATTTATCCACAGCCGGTCGTGAGGCGCTCACCGGAACGATCAACTGCGGGCGATCTTCGTCGAAGGGCGGTAGAATCCCCGTTCTTTAGTTATCCACAAGTGGCCGACCTTTGCTTATCGAGTCCCGACGTCGCGCTTACTTGACCGCCATGCAGGTGGTCAACTGGCTGCCGCGCACTGAATTACCGTTCGCCGCCCCCTCGCGGCCCGAGTTGCTGGAGGCCCCGGAACCGTTCGAGGCTTTCGAGCCTTCGGGTGAGGAGGCGGCTGCGCCGGTGCCGCTGGTCAAGCCCGTGGCAGAAACCCCGGTGGTCCGGCCAAAGGTCGAAGTGCCGCGCCCGTCGCCGGTGGCCAAGCCGGTTGTCGCCGAAGAGGCGCCTGCCGTGGTCAAGGCTCCAGTCGTGCCGCCGCCGCGCTTTGCCCTGCAACTGCTGCGGGCCGGGCGATGCCTGCTGCTGGTGGAGTTGCCCACCGGCGAGCGCTTCCAGACCCGCGACCCGGCCTATCTGCTGCTCAAGGACATGTTGCGCGCCGCCGGCCTGCCCGACAGCCCGCAAATCGTCGGCGAACCGGTGCGCTGGCCGCTGCTGGCCCGGGGCACCATGGACCAGGGGCCGGAAGCCGCGCGGGATTTTGTGCAAGGTTTTGTCTCGGCGCGCCTGGAAGACGAACCCTGCGTGTGCCTGTGGCTGATCGGGCTGCCCGCCGTGCGTTTTGCCGGTGAAGCGAATGCCGAGGCCTGGTACCGCGAACTGCAGGTCGAAGGCCTGGGCTCTGTCTGGGCCCTGCCGGGCCTGGAACTATTAATGGAAGAGCCACAGCGTAAGGCTGATGTCTGGCAAGCCATGCGCCGGCTGATGGCGCGCTGGAAAAGTACCGATGAGTGAAGCTTTATCTTTCCGCCCGATGACCGAGGCGGACCTCGACGCTGTACTGAAGATCGAATACGCAGCGTTCAGCCACCCCTGGACCCGCGGGATTTTTCTCGACGGGCTGGGCAAATACCAGATCTGGCTGATGTTCGAAGGCGAGCAGCAGGTGGGCCACGGGGTGGTGCAGATCATCCTCGATGAAGCGCATTTGCTGAACATCACCGTCAAGCCGGAAAACCAGGGCCGTGGCCTGGGTTTGAGCCTGCTGGAGCACCTGATGTCCCGGGCCTACGAGGCCAAGGCGCGGGAATGTTTCCTGGAAGTGCGCGACAGCAATACCGGCGCGTTCCGGCTGTATGAGCGTTACGGTTTCAACGAAATTGGCCGTCGGCGGGATTATTACCCCGCCGTCGGTGGTCGTGAAGATGCGGTCGTGATGGCCTGCACCCTGGTCGACTAAACGCAGTGCCCAATGTGGGAGCGGGCTTGCCCGCGAAGGCGGTGGTCCAGTCGCCAGATGTAATGACTGACACACCGTATTCGCGAGCAAGCCCGCTCCCATATTCAGTTCGGCAGCGTGTCAGCGGTTGCCGTCTACTGGATCGATATCGGCCAGTTCGGCCTCATCCAGGCCATTGCCGCCGCCTATCTCGTTTTCATCGACGATGCTCAGGTCCCAATCGGCCTGTCCATCTTCACCTTCTTCCCGCGCATCCCGCGCACCATCTTCGCGGATCAGGGTTTCCGGGCTCATATCATCATCGGTTGATTCGTGATCAGCGGTGGACGCCCCGGTCATTCCGGCTTCGCGCACCCGCTCGTCGGGCATCAGATGCTCGCGTTCGCGAGGTGGAATCTCGTCGCCGATCTCCGCCGTCGGCTCTTCCTCGTCAAAATCCAGTTCCCGCATGGAGCCCATGCGGTCTTCGTTGTCATCAATCGGCTCCGGTTGGGTGGCGCCGAATGGACGTCGTGAATCAGTCATGGCGATTCCTCATACTGTGGGGCTTATAGTGTGTGGACAGGCATGGCTCCCCAAGATTCAAGAAATTACCGGCCGGCTATCTTTAATTATCGGCGTGACCCGGATGGGCGGTCGTCTGTCAAAGCTGCGCATCATTCCTGAGGCTTTCCCTGATGAACGAACTACAAGACCTGCTTGATAACAACGAACGCTGGGCAGATGCGATCAAACAGGAAGATCCCGAATTCTTCGCCAAGCTTGCCCGCCAGCAAACCCCGGAATACCTGTGGATCGGCTGTTCCGATGCCCGCGTACCGGCCAACGAGATCGTCGGCATGCTGCCGGGCGACCTGTTTGTGCACCGCAACGTGGCTAACGTGGTGCTGCACACCGACCTCAATTGCCTGTCGGTGATCCAGTACGCGGTCGACGTGCTCAAGGTCAAACACATCCTGGTGACCGGCCACTATGGTTGCGGCGGTGTACGCGCCTCGATGCAGGACAACCAGTTGGGCCTGATCGACGGCTGGCTGCGCACGATCCGTGACCTGTACTACGAAAACCGCGATGTGCTGGCCCAGTTGCCCACGGAAGAGGAACGCGTCGACCGCCTGTGCGAGTTGAACGTGATCCAGCAAGTGGCCAACGTCGGCCATACCAGCATTGTGCAAAACGCCTGGCACCGTGGGCAGAGCCTGTCGGTTCACGGCTGTATCTACGGAATCAAGGATGGCCGCTGGAAAAGCCTGAACACCACCATCAGTGGCTTCGAGCAGTTGCCGCCGCAATACCGCCTGCGCCCGTTGGGAGCGGTCTAAGGGCTTTTGCGTTTGCGCCACTGCTCCATGAACTGTTGACCTTCGGCATTCAACGGTTCCTTCATGCCGGTGATCCAGCCCCGACAGTTGAGCTCGCCACACTGGCAGCGAAACTGTCGGAACAGTACGTCCTCGGTGTGGGCGTAATCCATGGTCAACAGGGTGCCAGCGGGCACTGGCTGAACGGACCAGAGTTCCAGGTACGTCATGTCGAGAAATACGTTCGGGTTGCACGAGTGCGAAAGCAAGCCGCAGAACCACGGGTCGTACAAGTGGATACGCGAGGACATCTGCACCGTATGCAGGCGCCGCTCGCTCAGCGCGTAGCCGGACACCTTGGCGATGCGCAGGCGGCTATCAAAGGCGACGCGCGTCCTGATCCCTTCGCCCGAACCCTCCCGGGTACGCACCACTTCATAGTCGCAAGCGCGGGGGTAGCCGTGTTCGGTGAGTACGGTCGCGAAGGGGTAAAGACAGTCACTCACGGCGGGTTTAGCCTGATCCATGGCTTGAGTTTTCATAACTCTCCAGGAGGGGGCTGCATCGACCTGCCGGTGGTGTCTGGGCTGCCAGTCTTGCAGCGGATGGGCGCGGCTCAAGACTCGCTGAAGTGAGCGCCAATTTCTACTGTCAAATCTGACAGTAGAAATTGGCTATTTTTTCTGTAGGAAAACGCCCCCCCATGCAGCTTGTGTCAAAGCGCCGGTGCATCAACCGCCGGTGTTGGCACTGCGCTTTTCAATTGCCTTAGCTGAGTCTTGATTGCGGGCTGGGCGCACTTGGCGTTCGCTTGTTCGGGCGTCAGTTCGCGGATCGAGGTGTAGAACAGTTCGCAGGTCTGCTCCTTGCGTGTTACCTGCCAGGTGTTCATGCAGCCTTTGAGCTGCACATTCGGATCGCTGGCGGGCTTCTGGCCCATCGAGGCCTGCCAGCACGCGGCGCTCAAGTCCTGGCCCATCACCTTCAAGCCGGCCTCGTCGGCCTTTTGCTCGTCACCGTCATACGTGTCGGGGTTGGCGGCATACCAGATGTAACTCGGGTGGTTGGCCCCCAGCACGGCGACCTGGCTGCCATCGGCCGGACTGATCTGCGCCAGGCCCAACACACCGACGGTTTGCCCGTATTGCTGCTTGATCCAGCTGCGCACTGGCGCCCCAAAAGCCACCATCGGCAATGCGCCGCCCGCGTGCAGGCTCAGCTCCTTGACCATGCGTGTCTGGTAGTCGGTGAAGTAACCGTACACACCTTCCAGGTCCTTGCCCGCCGTGGCGGGGGCGGCGATCGGTGCGATATCGATGATGGTCTGGTATTCCGGCGTCTGGGTCGCCGGGATGCCGTTGGCCGTGAGCAAGGTCGCCCAGCGGTCGGTGGTGGCCGACTCCAGGTAGTCCTGGAAGTGGGTCAGGGAGTAATCCGGCGGGAAGTGCAGCAGCTCGATGCTCTTGCGGTTTTCCAGGGCCATGCCCAGCGGCAGGAACAGGTACCAGTTGAACTGCCACTTGCCATCGCCATTGAGCTTGCTGGCGCCCTGGTAAGCCAGGTCGGCGGTGTCGAGCAAGGTGGTCAGCGGCTGGCCGTAACCGTCCGGCACGCCGCTGAAGGTGGCAAGCACCTGGTCATGCTCGGTTTTTACACTGACCTTGCCCCGGCTGTAACCGTCTCGTTGCAGGCTTTGGTTCAGGTAGTGCTCGACGGTCTGCTCCAGCGTCCAGGGACGAAAGCAGATGACGCTGCAATTGTTCGGGTACGCGAACAACTGGGTGACCCGTTGCGGGGTACCCAGCGGTACGGTGATGTCAGCGTGTACGACCGCACTCAAGGTCAGTGCGGCCAGGGTGAAGGACAACCTGGAGAGTTTAAACATGGATGATTCCCTGTCAGCGAAAGCCCGTCTGCGCGGGGTGAATGCCCACCCTCACACAGTAGCGGTTGACCGGGGAAAGCGCGTAGAAAAACTGCGCGCTTGTCGCTTTTGAGCAAGTGCGTCTACACCTTGAAGTGCAACGCATTGGTCAGGTCACCCATGGGTTTCTGGCCACGGGCGACCATCGACTCGTCCCGCAGCTTGATGCCGTCGAGTTTCTCCAGTTGGAACACCCGGGTGATCAGGCGCAGGATCGACGCCGTGTCATACACCGTATGGTCCACCGTGCCCTTGCGTGCGAATGGAGAAATGACCAGCGCCGGAATACGTGTGCCCGGGCCCCAGCGGTCGCCTTTTGGCGGTGCCACGTGGTCCCACCAGCCGCCGTTCTCGTCGACCGTGATGATCACCACCATGTTTTTCCACTGCGGGCTTTCCTGCAGCATCTTCAACGTACGGGTGATATGCCGGTCGCCCGAAGCCACGTCGGCGTAACCGGCGTGCATGTTCAGGTTGCCCTGGGGCTTGTAGAAACTCACCGCCGGCAGCGTGCCGGCCTGGGCATCGGCCATGAAGTGGTTGGTGCTCGGGTCGTCGCCCAGGCCGCCATCGCGCAGGCGCTTCTTGCGCTCTACCGGGTTTTCCGGGCCTTGCTGCTTGAAGTAGTTGAACGGCTGGTGGTGGTACTGAAAGCTAGGGATCTTCGGAATCGCTGCCGAATCCTTGTGCTCATCAATCGTTGCCTGCCAGGCGCCGCCGTACCAGGCCCAGTCGACGTTCTTCTTCGACAGCTTGTCGCCGATATGCTCGTGAGACTGTGGGACCAATACGCTGGGCAGGTCCGGCTTGGCGTAGTCCGGGCGTTCCGGGTCGCGGATCCAGGTGGGCCAGTAGGGCGGGGCCATGGTGTTTACTGCGTAGCCGTCCGGGGTCAGTGCGCTCGGGCCGAATTGCGGCGGGCCGGTCATGGCGCTGGCCGGGGATTTGTCCAGCGGCTTGAGGCGCGTGTCGGTCGGGTCGTCGCTCTGCAACGTGGCGATCTGCGACTTGGCCACCGAGTTGGCGGCATCCGGGTAGAACGGCACCTGGGCGCTGATCAGGTATTGGTGGTTGAGGTACGAACCGCCAAAGGCGCCCTGGAAGAAGTTGTCGCACAGCACAAATTCCTTGGCCACGTCCCACAGGCGCAGGGAATAGCGCGTTTGCGGGTAATAGCCAAAGGTCAGTGCGCCCGAGTCGGCCCAGGCGACAAAACGGTCGTTCTTGCCGCCGTTGATCTGCATCTGGTTTTGATAGAACACGTGCCACAGGTCACGGGTGATCAAGGCCAGCGGCAGGTCTTCACCGTCCGGGCCTTTCAACGCGAAGGGGGCGTTGGGCAAGTGTTGCTGATATTGGGTGGCGCTGGGGTAGATCACCCCGTCGATGGTCTGCGGGCCCAATTGGGTCACGCCGCCCCACACCTCAGGCAAGGTATCCAGCAGGCTGCCGTCGCGGTCGTGTTGCTGGTAGTCGGCGGGCTTGAGCGCGGAGAGCGGGCTCTCCACGCCGGGGAAATCGGCAAACAGATTGTTGAAGCTGCGGTTCTCGCCGTAGATCACCACCACGGTTTTCACGTTGTCGTGCAGGGCCTTGTCCAGTTCTGCAGGCGTCAGTTCGCGGTCGACCGGCGGGCTTGGCTGGTCGGTTGTGCCGCCGCAGGCGCTCAGGGTGGCTCCGGCCCCGAGTACAGCGACCCCACCCAAAAAGCGCCGACGGCTGGAGTCGGGGAGGGTGTCGGAGGCATTTTGGGAGGCATTCTGGTCTTCTGTTTCGTCAGTCATCCGAGGCTTCTCACTGCTGTTTTTGGTTTATTTTATTTCTGGATGTTTCATTGAAATGGCGTGAAATATGGCAAAGCTTAAACGCTTCAGTCTATAAGGCGAGGCCTTAGGGCGTAAGGGAACTGTTTGTGACTGACGGGTTTTGTAACGCGACCGCGCTGCGACGCACTGATTTTCCCCTTGATCGGCGAGGTGCCGATCAAGGGGCAAGAGGCGTTGCCGGGCCTGGGTGAGAAGCTTAAGCAGGCAATATGACAGAAGCGTTTACGGCATCACCGGCGGCAAATATTTAAGCGTCGTGCCCAACGCCCACAGCAGGAACAACACCAGCGGCGTATGCACCAGCAACTGCACAAACGAAAAGCCGATCAAGTCCCGCGCCTTCAGCCCCAGCACGCCCAGCAGCGGCAGCATATAGAACGGGTTGATCAGGTTCGGCAGCGCTTCGGCGGCGTTGTAGATCTGCACCGCCCAGCCCAGGTGATATTCCAGGTCATTGGCAACCTGCATCACGTACGGCGCCTCGATGATCCACTTGCCGCCACCCGACGGTATAAAGAAGCCCAGCACCGCCGAGTACACGCCCATCAACAGCGCGTAGGTGTCGTGGGACGCGATCGAGGTGAAGAAGGTCGAGATATGGTGCGCCAGGGTCGCGCCGTCACTGCCTTTGACCACGGTCATCAACGCCGCAATCGAGCCATACAGCGGGAACTGGATCAGCACCCCGGTGGTGGTCGGCACCGCACGGGCCACCGCATCGAGGAAGCTGCGCGGGCGCCAGTGCAGCAACGCACCGACCATCAGGAACAGGAAGTTATAGGTGTTGAGCCCGGAGATCGCGCTGATCGCCGGCTTGGTCGAAAACTCGTGGAACAGCCACCCGGCTGCCAGCAACGCCAGCAGGATGGTCAGCAACGGGCTGTGTTCCAGCCACTCGCCCGGGCGCGTCGGCGGTTGCGGCTTGGGCAGGTTGAAGGCCGGATCGACCCCGCAAGCCTTGGCGTCACGGGCGGAGTTCGGCCCGGGCGCGGTGGCGTAGGCGATGATCAGCGAGACCACGATCAGTGCCAGCAACAGCACCCCGGATTGCCACAGGAAGATGGTGTCGGTGAACGGGATCATCCCGGTGATCGACAGGATCGACGGCGGCAAACTGGCCGGGTTGGCCTGCAACTGCGCCGCCGACGACGACAGCCCCAGCGCCCAAACGGCACCCAGGCCGAGGTACGCCGCCGCACCGGCCGCGCGATAGTCCATGCGCAAATCCGTACGACGGGCCAGTGCCCGCACCAGCAAACCGCCAAACACCAACGACAGGCCCCAGTTGAGCAACGAGGCGACCATCGAAATCAGCGCCACCCACGCCACGGCAGAGCGGCCGTTCTTCGGGATGCGCGCCAGGCGGTCGATCAGTTTCACGGCGGGTGGGGAGCTGGCGACCACATAACCGCCAATCACCACAAAAGCCATTTGCATGGTGAACGGGATCAAGCTCCAGAAACCGTCACCAAACGCCTTGGCGGCCTCGGTCGGGGCGGCGCCCATGCCCAGGGTCGCCACGGCGACAATGATCACGGCGAGGGCGGCAAACACCCAGGAGTCCGGGAACCAGCGCTCGGCGAAGTTTGAACAACGCAGGGCAAATCGGGCGTAGCGGCTGTCTTCGATAGCATCGGCCACGTTCAGTACCTCTATTTGTATTTATTATGGGGGGCGGCAGTTTTGCTGCATGTTCCTCTACGGCTATTCATTTGGGAATGTAGTTATCTTCATTGATCAATGAGTAAAGCAAATATATCCAGCGTGATTGCCATCACTCGGCCCAGCTCATAACCTGCATTCCATTTTGTTTGCCTGCCGAGCTTTTCCATGACTGCCACCTCTTATCCACAGGCACAGCGTTTCTCCCGCTCCGACTACAAAACCCTGGGCCTGGCCGCTCTGGGCGGGGCCCTGGAAATCTACGACTTCATCATCTTCGTATTTTTCGCGCTGACCCTCAGCCAGCTGTTTTTCCCGCCGGAAATGCCCGAGTGGCTGCGCCTGCTGCAAAGCTTCGGTATCTTCGTCACCGGCTACCTCGCACGCCCGCTGGGCGGGATCCTGATGGCGCACTTCGCCGATCACCTGGGACGCAAGCGGGTGTTCAGCCTGAGCATTCTGATGATGGCGCTGCCATGTCTGCTGATCGGGATCATGCCCACCTACGCACAAATCGGTTATTTCGCGCCCTTGATCCTGTTGGCGCTGCGCATCCTCCAGGGCGCGGCGGTGGGCGGAGAAGTGCCCAGTGCCTGGGTATTTGTCGCCGAGCACGCCCCGGACAACCACCGTGGTTATGCCCTGGGCTTCCTGCAAGCCGGGCTGACGTTCGGCTACCTGCTCGGCGCGCTGACCGCGACCCTGCTGGCGCAGGTTTTCACCCCGACCGAAATCCTCGACTACGCCTGGCGCTTCCCGTTCCTGCTGGGCGGCGTATTCGGCGTGATCGGCGTCTGGCTGCGGCGCTGGCTCAGTGAAACCCCGGTATTCCTGCAGATGCAGGCCCGCCGCCAAGCTGGCGCCGAACTGCCCCTGCGCACCGTCTTGCGGGAGCACCGCAGCGCGCTGCTGCCGGCGATGATCCTCACCTGCGTACTCACCTCGGCGGTCGTCGTGCTGGTGGTCATCACCCCGACCATGATGCAGAAAACCTTCGGCATGAGCCCCAGCCACACCTTCGCCCTGAGCGCGCTGGGCATCGTGTTCCTGAACATCGGTTGTGTGCTGGCCGGGCTGCTGGTGGACCGTATCGGCGCCTGGCGTGCGGTGTTGGTCTATAGCCTGCTGCTGCCGGTGGGGATTGCCGTGCTCTATGCCAGCCTGATTGCCGGCGGTGTGTGGTTGGGCGCGGCGTATGCGATTGCCGGTTTGAGTTGCGGGGTGGTGGGCGCGGTGCCGTCGGTGATGGTCAGCCTGTTCCCGGCGCAGGTGCGGGTGTCGGGGATTTCCTTCACCTACAACATTGCCTATGCACTGTGGGCGAGTACCACACCGCTGATGTTGATCGCATTGATGCCCACCAGCCCGTGGATCTGCGTGGTTTATTGCGTGGTGATGGGCGCGGTGGGCGCAGTGAGTGCGGCGCATTTTGGCAAGCGCCACCCCACCTGATCGTTCCCACGCTCTGCGTGGGAACGCCTCCCTGGACGCTCCGCGTCCGCTCATTACGTCAGGAAGTGCCACATCAGCAATGTGCCCACCAGGCCCACCACCGACACAATGGTCTGCAACACCGACCACACCCAGATCGTCTGCTTCAACTGCAAGCCGAAGTACTCCCGCACCATCCAGAAGCCGGCGTCGTTGACGTGGCAGAAGAACACCGAGCCGGCACCAATCGCCAGGGCCACCAGTGAGCTTTGCGTCGCCGCCAACCCCGCCATCATCGGCGCCAGGATGCCCGCCGTTGTCGTGGTGGCGACGGTCGCCGAACCCGTCGCCTGACGCAGCGCCACTGCAATCAACCAGGCCAGCAACAGGTACGGCATGTGCGCGCCTTCGGCCACCTTGCTGATGGTCTGGCTCACGCCGGCATCCAGCAGAGTTTGCTTCAACCCGCCGCCCGCGCCGATGGTCAGCAACAGCACCGCGATCGGCGCCAGTGCCTTGCGCAAGGTATTGCCCACATCGGCCCGCGGCATGCCACTGGCCCAGCCCAGGCAAATCACTGCGGCAATCACCGCCAGGCCCAGCGCGATCAACGGCTCACCGAGGAACTTCAAGGTCAGTGCCACCGGGCTTTCCGGCGACATGGCGACCTTGGCCAAAGTGCTGCCAAGCATCAGGATCACCGGCAACAGGATAATCAGCAGCGACACACCAAAACTCGGCTGGCGCGGCGCCTTGGGCGGTGCGCTGAACAGCGCGCCAATGTCGGCCGGCTCATCCACGTGCATGCGCTTGGACAGCCAGTTGCCGTACAGCGGGCCCGCCAGAATCACGGCCGGTACCGCCAGGCAGAAGCCCAGCAACATGGTCAGGCCCAGGTCGGCGTGCAATGCGCCCACCGCAATCAGCGGCCCCGGATGCGGCGGCATCAAAGCGTGCAGGGTGGTCATCCCCGCCAGCGCCGGGATTGCGATTTTCAGCAGCGGCTGGTTCGAACGCTTGGCCATCACGAAGATGATCGGCACCATCATCACCAGGCCCACTTCGAAGAACAGCGGCAAGCCAATCACCATCGCCACCAGCGCCATCACCCAGGGCAACGACTTGCCCTTGCCCAGCCCGAGCAGGGTGGTGGCGATACGGTCGGCAGCGCCGGACTCGGCCATCAACGCGCCGAGCATCGAGCCCAGGGCAATGATGATCCCGGCTTCACCGAGGATCGCCCCGGCGCCTTTGCTGAACGCCTTGGCCACTTCTTCCGGCGGCAAGCCGGCGCCGACACCGGCGATAAAGGTGCCGATCAGGATCGACAGGAAGGGCGGCAGCTTGGTCGCACTGATCAACACAATGATGCTGGCGATGGCCAGTAATACGCAGAACATGAGGCGGGTGTCGTGAACCATCCACGCGGCAGTCGATAACTCCAAAACGGGACTCCTTATCGAACAGGTTGGCTAATATGTTTCTTTTTGTTTCCTGCTCGAAAAGCATACCTGATACAACGGTTCCAGAGCGCTCATGTTCAATTTTGGTGCGCATGGCATATCGCCCACCTGACCGCAGGATGACAATTTTGCAACCTATGGCGGTGGTTTTAACCTATAGCTCTATGATCAACCGGACCACAACCCACGAGGACATGTCATGAGTGCAGGACACAGCCACGCCCAAGTACGCGCCGGCCACGAACGCAAGTTATGGATCGCCCTCGGGCTGACGGGCAGTTTCATGATTGCCGAGGTGATCGGCGCCTTTGTCACCGGCAGCCTGGCGCTTTTGTCTGACGCCGCGCACATGATGACCGACGCCTTGGCCCTTGCGATTTCCCTGGTGGCGATCCAGGTGGCCAAGCGCGCCGCCGACCGCAAGCGCACGTTCGGCTATGCGCGGTTCGAGATATTGGCCGCGGCGTTTAATGCGCTGCTGCTGTTCGGCGTGGCGTTCTACATCCTGTATGAGGCGTATCAACGCTTGCAGGCGCCCGCCGAGATCCAGTCCACCGGCATGTTGGTGATCGCGGTGCTGGGGCTGATCGTCAATCTGATTTCCATGCGATTACTGAGTGCGGCCAGCGGCGAAAGCCTGAATGTGAAGGGCGCTTACCTGGAGGTCTGGAGCGACATGCTCGGCTCCGTCGGCGTGATCATCGCGGCGGTGGTGATCATGTACACCGGCTGGGGCTGGGTGGATTCGGTGGTGGCGGCGGCGATTGGCTTCTGGGTGTTGCCACGCACCTGGACGCTGCTCAAGGAAAGCATGAATGTGCTGCTGCAAGGCGTGCCGGACGGCATTGATATCGACAAGGTGGAGCAGGCGATTCGCGGCGTACCCGGGGTCAAGGAGGTGCACGACCTGCATATCTGGGCCCTCACCAGCGGCAAGAGCGTGCTGAGTACTCATCTGGTGGCGGATTCGGCGCAAGGCAGCGAGCAACAGATCCTCAGCCAGGTGACGGAGTTACTGCATGAGCAATTCGATATTTCCCACGCCACGATCCAGATCGAAGGCGCTGGTTTTCAGCATGACGAGCACGACGAGGTGCACGCCTGACCGTCATTCACGGTCTTCCAGCACATAACCCACGCCGCGCAAGGTATGGATCAACTTGCGCTCGAACGGGTCATCGATCTTCGCCCGCAGACGGCGGATCGACACTTCCACCACGTTGGTGTCGCAATCAAAGTTCATGTCCCACACGAATGAGATGATCTGCGTGCGGGACAGCACCACGCCGCTCTGACGCATCAGCAAATGCAGCAGGGCGAACTCCTTGGTGGTCAGGTCGATGCGCTGCAAGCCGCGAAACGCCCGGTGGCGGCCTTGATCCAGTTCCAGGTCAGCCACCCGCAACACATCCGGCACCGGCGAGTGCACGCTGCGGCGCATCAAGGTGCGCACGCGCGCGAGCAGTTCGGGGAATTCAAACGGCTTGACCAGGTAATCATCGGCGCCCAGGTCCAGGCCCTTGATCCGGTCGGCGAGGCGGCCCTGGGCGGTCAGCATCATGATGCGCGTGCTGCTGTTCTGGCGGATGCGTTGCAACACATCCCAGCCATCCATCAGCGGCAAATTGACGTCGAGCATCACCAGGTCATAGGCGTGCTGGCGAGACAAATGCAAGCCATCGGCGCCGGTGGCGGCACAGTCAACGATATAGCCACTTTCGCTCAATCCCTGATGTAAATAATCGGCGGTTTTAGGTTCGTCTTCGATAACCAGAATACGCATGTCGAGGATCCCGCTGGGCAGTGGAAAAGTTGCCGGGAGCTTAAAGCAAAAGCCCGTGCCAGAGCCGTTGCTAACGGATTTGTAATGTTCTGGCCACTCCTCTGATAAGTACTGAAAGTTACATTGCCCACCTGTTAATTCATGGGCATGGAACTCTGGTTATGCCAACTTTTATAAGCACGTTCATTGGGTCCGCCGTTCTATTACTGATGACGGTTCAGGGCGTCAATGCGCAAACCCTGACCCTCGAATCGGCCCTGCAAACTGCCTTCGCCAACAACCCGGATATGGCCGCCGCACAGTGGGAAATCGACATTGCCCAGGGCGGTCGCCAACAGGCCGGATTGATCCCGAACCCGGTGGCCTCCTGGGATGCCGAAGACACCCGCCGCAACTCACGCACCACCACCGTCAAACTGAGCCAGACCCTGGAACTGGGTGGCAAGCGCGGCGCCCGGATTGATGTCGCCACCCGCGCCCAGGAAGCCGCCGCACTGACCCTGGAGCAGCGTCGCAACGGGCTGCGTGCGGAGGTCATCGACGGTTACTACGGCGCACTTCGCGCCCAGGAACGCCTCGACCTGGCCCAGCGCTCACTGGCATTGGCCGAGCGCGGCCTGGTGGTTGCCAACGGTCGCGTCACTGCCGGCAAATCGTCCCCGGTGGAAGCCACCCGCGCCCAGGTTCAGCTCTCGGAAATCCGCCTTGAATTCAACCGCGCGCAGATGGGCCTGACCGACGCCTATCGCCGACTCGCCGCCAGTACCGGCGCGGCCAATACCGACTTCCAGGCGGTCGCCACCCAAGCCCAGGCGGCACCGGCGCTACCGTCGACATCACAGTTGCTGGCACGCCTGGAACAAACCGCCGAACTGCGCCTGGCCGAGCTGCAAATCGTCCAGGGCGAAGCAGCCCTGGGCCTGGAAAAGGCCCAGCGCATTCCCGACCTCGACGTGTCCATCGGCAGCCAATACGACGCCAGCGTGCGTGAGCGGGTCAACGTGGTGGGGGTGTCAATGCCAATCCCACTGTTCAACCGCAACCAGGGCAATGTGCTCGCCGCCAGTCGTCGTGCCGACCAGGCCCGCGACCTGCGCAACGCCGCCGAACTGCGCCTGCGCACCGAAACCCGCCAGGCCCTGGACCTCTGGCAAACCGCGAATACCGAAGTGCGCTCGTTCAACCAACAGATCCTGCCCGCCGCCCAAAGCGCGGTGGACAGCGCCACCCGTGGCTTCGAGATGGGCAAGTTCAACTTCCTCGACGTGCTCGACGCCCAGCGCACCTTGATTGCGGCTCGCACCCAATACCTCGCGGCGACCGCCCAGGCCACTGAAGCCTGGGTGCGTATCGAACGGATTTACGGCGACCTCGCCCGGTTTTGAATTTCCAGGAGCATTCCATGAACAACACACAAAGTAGGGCGCTGGCCATCGCGCTGGGGCTGATGCTGGCGTGGCCGGCTACCAGCATGGCGGCTGAGGCGGAAGAAGAAGGCAAGCTCGAGCTGACCGAACAGCAGATCCAGGCCGCCGGCATTCAGCTCGCCCCGGCGCAGTCCCGGCAGATCAGCACCGTGCTGTCATTGCCGGGCGAGGTGCGTTTCGACGAAGACCGCACTTCCCACATCGTTCCGCGTGCCGCTGGTGTAGTGGAGTCGGTGAAGGTCGATCTCGGCCAATCGGTAAAGAAGGGCGAGCTGTTGGCGGTGATCGCCAGCCAGCAGATTTCCGATCAGCGCAGTGAACTGGCCGCCAGCGAACGCCGGGTAGTCCTGGCCCGCACCACCTTCCAGCGCGAGCGCCAGTTGTGGCAGGACAAGATCTCCGCCGAACAGGATTACCTGCTGGCGCGCCAGGCGCTGCAAGAGGCCGAAATCGCTCTGAACAATGCCCGGCAAAAGATGAGCGCCCTGAGCGGCAGCGCCGTATTGGTCGGCGGCAATCGCTACGAATTGCGTGCGCCGTTTGATGGTGTGGTGGTGGAAAAACACCTGGGTGTCGGCGAAGTGGTGAGCGAGACCAGCAACGCCTTCACCCTCTCGGACCTGTCCCAGGTGTGGGTCACCTTCGGCGTGTTCCCCAAGGATTTGAACAAGGTCCGGGTCGGCAAACCGGTGAAGGTCACCTCCTCGGAAATGGGCACCGAAGTGCTCGGCACCGTGGCCTATGTCGGCAACTTGCTGGGCGAGCAGACCCGCACGGCCACCGTGCGCGTCACGGTGCCGAACCCCGACGCCTCGTGGCGCCCTGGGCTGTTCGTCTCTGTGCAAGTTGCCACCGACACTTACCAGGCCAAGGTCACGGTCCCGCAGGAAGCCATCCAGACCGTCGAAGACAAACCCTCGGTGTTCGTGCGCACCGGCGACGGCTTCATGACCCGGCATATCGAACTGGGCGTCAGCGAAAACGGTTTCGTCGAAGTCCGCCAGGGCCTCGACGCCGGCGCGCAGGTGGCCACCGTCGGCAGCTTCATCCTCAAGTCCGAGTTGGGCAAGGCCTCGGCCGAGCACGCCCATTGACCCTGCGAGTGATTTCCCATGTTTGAGCGCCTTATCCAATTCGCCATCGAGCAGCGCATCATCGTGTTGCTGGCGGTGCTGTTGATGGCCGGTGTCGGCATCGCCAGCTATCAGAAGTTGCCCATCGACGCGGTGCCGGATATCACCAACGTCCAGGTGCAGATCAACTCGGCGGCGGCGGGGTTTTCGCCGCTGGAAACCGAACAGCGCATCACCTTTCCCATCGAGACCGCCATGGCCGGGCTGCCGGGCTTGCAGCAGACCCGCTCGCTGTCGCGCTCGGGCTTGTCCCAGGTCACGGTGATTTTCAAGGATGGCACTGATCTGTTCTTCGCCCGCCAACTGGTCAACGAACGCTTGCAGGTGGCTCGCGAGCAATTGCCCGATGGCATCGAAACCATGATGGGGCCGATTTCCACCGGGCTCGGTGAGATTTTTCTGTGGACCGTGGAGGCGAAAGACGGCGCGCGCAAGGAGGACGGCTCAGCCTATACGCCGACCGACCTGCGGGTGATCCAGGACTGGATCATCAAGCCGCAACTGCGCAACGTGCCGGGCGTGGCCGAGATCAATACCATCGGCGGCTTTGCCAAGGAGTACCAGATCGCCCCGGACCCCAAGCGCCTGGCGGCCTACAACCTGACCTTGGGCGACCTGGTCACGGCGCTGGAGCGCAACAACGCCAACGTCGGCGCCGGTTACATCGAGCGCAGCGGCGAGCAATTGCTGATCCGTGCGCCGGGGCAAGTCGCGTCCATCGACGACATCGCCAACATCGTGATCACCACCTCCGACGGTACGCCGATTCGGGTGCGCAACGTCGCTCAGGTCGACATTGGTCGCGAGCTGCGTACCGGTGCCGCCACGGAAAATGGCCGCGAAGTGGTGCTGGGCACGGTGTTCATGTTGATCGGCGAAAACAGCCGCACCGTGTCCCAGGCCGTCGCGAAAAAACTCGAAGAGATCAACCGTTCGCTGCCTGAAGGTGTGGTCGCCGTCACCGTCTACGACCGTACCAACCTGGTGGAAAAAGCCATCAGCACCGTGAAGAAAAACCTCTTCGAAGGCGCGCTGCTGGTGGTGGCGGTGCTGTTCCTGTTCCTCGGTAATATCCGCGCCGCGCTGATCACCGCGATGGTGATTCCGCTTGCAATGTTGTTCACCTTTACCGGGATGTTCACCAACAAGGTCAGTGCCAACCTGATGAGCCTCGGCGCCCTGGATTTCGGGATTATCGTCGATGGCGCGGTGGTGATCGTCGAGAACGCCATCCGCCGCCTGGCCCATGCCCAGCAGCGCCACGGGCGATTGTTGACCCGCAGCGAGCGCCTGCATGAAGTGTTCGCGGCGGCCAAGGAAGCACGGCGCGCGCTGATCTTCGGGCAACTGATCATCATGGTGGTGTACCTGCCGATCTTTGCCCTTACCGGGGTGGCCGGGAAGATGTTCCACCCGATGGCGTTCACCGTGGTGATCGCGCTGCTGGGGGCGATGATTCTGTCGGTGACCTTCGTGCCGGCGGCCATTGCGCTGTTCGTCACCGGCAAGGTCAAGGAAGAGGAAAACCTGGTGATGCGCAGCGCACGCCGCGTCTACGCGCCGGTACTCGATTGGGTGATGGCGCGCCGCCCGTTGGTGTTCGGCCTCGCGGTGCTGACCATCGTGGTGTCGGGTGCGGTGGCCAGTCGCATGGGCAGTGAATTTATCCCCAGCCTCAGCGAGGGCGATTTCGCCCAACAAGCGTTGCGGGTGCCGGGCACCAGCCTGACACAGTCGGTACAGATGCAGCAGCAACTGGAAAAGACCTTGATGGCCGAGGTGCCGGAAATCGAGCGGGTATTCGCCCGCACCGGCACCGCGGAAATCGCCTCCGACCCGATGCCGCCGAACATCTCCGACAGCTACGTGATGCTCAAGCCCAAGGACCAGTGGCCCGACCCGAAGAAGTCCCGCGAGGCGATCATCGCCGACATCCAGCGCGCCAGTGCGATTGTGCCGGGCAGCGTGTATGAACTGTCGCAACCGATCCAGCTGCGCTTCAACGAGCTGATTTCCGGGGTGCGCAGCGACGTGGCGGTGAAGGTGTTTGGTGACGACATGGCGGTGCTCAACCAGACCGCCGGGGAAATCGCCGAGACCTTGCAAACCCTCAAGGGCGCCTCGGAAGTGAAGGTGGAGCAGACCTCCGGCCTGCCGGTGCTGACCATCAATATCGACCGCGACAAGGCCGCGCGTTTTGGCCTGAACGTGGGTGATGTGCAAGACACGATTGCCGTCGCCGTGGGTGGGCGCCAGGCCGGGACGATGTACGAAGGCGACCGGCGTTTCGACATGGTCGTGCGTTTGTCCGATGCACTGCGTACCGATATCGAAGGCCTGTCGCGGTTGCTGATCCCGATTCCGGCGCTGGCGAATAACGCGGCAGGGCAGTTGGGGTTTATCGCGCTGTCGGAAGTCGCCAGCCTGGACCTGGTGCTCGGCCCCAACCAGATCAGCCGCGAAAACGGCAAGCGCCTGGTGATCGTCAGCGCCAACGTGCGTGGGCGGGATATCGGTTCTTTTGTTGAAGAAGCCGGCGCCGCCATCGACACCCAGGTGAAAATCCCCGCAGGTTACTGGACCACCTGGGGCGGTCAGTTCGAGCAGTTGAAGGAAGCCTCCGAGCGACTGCGCATCGTGGTGCCGGTGGCGTTGCTGCTGGTGTTCGGGCTGTTGTTCATGATGTTCAACAACCTCAAGGACGGGCTGCTGGTGTTCACCGGGATTCCCTTCGCGTTGACCGGCGGGATCATGGCGCTGTGGCTGCGGGATATTCCGCTGTCGATCTCGGCGGGCGTGGGCTTTATCGCGCTGTCGGGGGTGGCGGTGCTGAACGGGCTGGTGATGATCGCGTTCATCCGTAGCCTGCGGGAGGAGGGCCGTTCACTGTCGGTGGCCATCAACGAAGGCGCCCTGACGCGCTTGCGCCCGGTGTTGATGACGGCGCTGGTGGCCTCCCTCGGGTTTATCCCCATGGCCCTCGCCACCGGCACCGGCGCCGAGGTGCAGCGCCCGTTGGCGACGGTGGTGATTGGCGGGATTATCTCGTCGACACTGCTGACCCTGCTGGTATTGCCGGCACTGTATCACTGGGCGCATCGGCGTGAAGAACAGGAAGACCGCCTGATGCCTGACCAATAACCTGTGGCGAGGGAGCTTGCTCCCGCTGGGCTGCGCAGCAGCCCCAACACCGGCGACCCACTTTCAGCTGAAAGAATGCGGCGGGCTTTTTAGGGTTGCTGCGCAACCCAGCGGGAGCAAGCTCCCTCGCCACAATGGTTTATTGGCAGAGAGCGTTGGTATGAAGGGGAAACACCAACCGAAACACCGTGAAATCTCCGGGCTCGCTGCTGACTTCAGCCCGCCCCTGATGCAGCACCATGATCGACCGCACAATCGCCAGCCCCAGCCCGGTGCCCCCTTCGGAGCGGGCGCGGCTGCTGTCGACGCGGTAGAAGCGTTCGAACAGGTTCGGCAGGTGTTGCGCTTCAATCCCGGGGCCGGGGTTGCCCACCGACAGCGACACTTGCCGCCCGTGGGTTTCCACCCGCACCGAAACCGTGGAGGCGTGGGGTGTATGACGGATGGCATTGGACAGCAAATTGGAAATCGCCCGCTGAATCATCAAGCGGTCGCCATGCACGGACGCATCGCCGTCGAGGCTCAGGGTCAATTGCTTGTCTTCGGCACTCAAGGCAAACAGCTCCATCACCCGGCGCGCTTCCGCGGCCAGGGACACCGGCGCAAACGAAACCCGCGCCGTGGGGTGGCTGACCTGCGCCAGGAACAGCATGTCGGAGACGATCCGCGCCAGGCGTTCCATCTCTTCAGTGCTGGATTCCAGCACCGCTTTGTACTCCTGCGGCGGGCGCTCCCGGGACAACGTCACCTGGGCCTTGCCCATCAAGTTGGTCAGCGGCGCGCGCAGCTCATGGGCCAAGTCATCGGAGAACTGCGACAGCTGCTGCACGCCGCCGTCCAGGCGCTGCAACATGAAGTTGATGCCTTGGGCCAACTCGCCCAGCTCCTGGGGCAAGTTATCCACAGCCAAGCGGTGGGTCAGGTCCTGAGTGGTGACCTTGGCGGCGACCCGGCTGAACTGTTGCAGCGGCGCCAGCCCGCGTTGCACCACCCACCAGGCGCCGATGCCGATCAGCAGCAACAGCAACGGCAGGGCGATCACGGTGGAGCGCAGGTAGGCACTGAGCAGCGCTTGATCGTCCCGGCGATCCAGCGATAACAGGACCCGCACGCGTTCGCCGCTGGCCAGGCGCATCAGGCTGGAGGCACTGAGCACTTGATTGCCATTGCTGTCATCCCAGTTCAGGTAACCGAGGTTTTGGGACGGGGCGAAGTCGGTCAGCAACGGTTCCTGTGGCTTGGCGCCGACACTGAGCAGCACCACTTCATTGGGCGCGGTGCCAACGATGGTCAGGTAGAAGTTATCGTGCCCCATCACCAGGTCCATCAGCGAGTGCGGGCGGGCCCGGATGTCGCGGGTGTCCAGGCCGAGGGCGAGGCTGTGCTGGATCTGTTCCATCTTGCTTTCCAGGCCCTTGCGCGCCAGCTTCTCGAGCTCGTGAGTCAGCGCCAGGTACGCCAAGGTCGCGAGCAACACCACCAGGCCGGCGCCCATCAGGCTCACCGTCAGCCCCAGACGCATCGACAGGCTGCTGGCTTTCATTGACGGGCCTCCAGCACATAACCCACGCCGCGAATGGTATGGATCAGCTTGACGTCACTCTGGTCATCGACCTTGGCCCGCAAGCGGCTGATGGAGACTTCCACCACGTTGGTGTCGCAGTCGAAATTCATGTCCCAGACCAGGGAAATAATCTGCGTGCGGGTCAGCACTTCGCCGGACTGACGCATCAGCACATGCAGCAGCGCGAATTCCTTGGTGGTCAGGTCGATGCGTCGGTTGCCGCGGTATGCGCGGTGGCGGCGTGGGTCCAGTTCCAGGTCTGACACGCGGAAAACTTCCGGCACCGCGATGTGCTCGCTGCGCCGCAGCAGCGTGCGCACGCGAGCCAGTAGCTCGGGAAACTCGAAGGGCTTGACCAGGTAATCATCGGCGCCCATGTCCAGGCCCTTGATCTTGTCGGTGAGCCGGCCACGGGCCGTCAGCATCATCACCCGTTGGGTTCCGTCACGGCGCAGCTGTTCAAGTACTTCCCAGCCATCCTTGCCCGGCAGGTTCACATCGAGAATCACCAGTTCGTAGCCGTGTTGCCCGGCCAGGTGCAGGCCGTCCACGCCGCTGGCGGCACAGTCGACCACGTAACCACTTTCGCTCAAGCCCTGCTGCAGATAGGCAGCGGTTTTTTGCTCGTCCTCAACCACAAGGATACGCATGGGGATTTACCTTTTATTGATAGAGAGAGACTGCGATTCAGATTTTCCGAAGCCTGAAGGCTGAAGTAGCTACAGGGTCAATCAGCCAGTTTGTGACTGCTTGTTGCGCTGCAAAACCGGCAGACAAAAAAACGCCCCATGCGGGGCGTAAAAAATTCATCTCTTTCCAAAGGAGCTACACAAAAGCTTCAGAGATGAATGTGCTCGGTGTGCGCCGTTCAGATCGACTGCTTCTGTGCGTCGGCGGGCGCGGCTTCGGCCACGGACTGTTCGCCGTGGACCTGCTGCTGTTGCTGGCGGAACTCGGCGAGGAACTGCCGGGAACGGTCGGCACCGTCGTCGGCCAAGGCGAGGCTGGAAGTGGCGCCGAGAAAACTGATCAATAACAAGTGAGAGGGCTTCATGGCTATTCTCCAAATAAGGCGTGTGCCGTTAGTTGTAGCCAGTATAAGAAGCGCAACTTAACGAGAAGGTGAGGCGCATATTACAGTTCTGACAGGCTTCAAATTGTGAACAGATGTTATTCAATTGTAGGAGCGAGCTTGCTCGCGAAAGTTGTTAACGATAACGCGGGGCTTCTGGTTTAACGCAGCGCTCTCAGGTGCTTCGCGAGCAAGCTCGCTCCTACAACGGGCAGGGTTTAGAGAATCGCCAATGGATATTCGATAATCAGCCGAACTTCTTCCAGGTCCGACTCAAAGGCACTTGAACGAACCGTCGCCTGGCGCAAGCGCAGCGACAGGTCTTTCAAGTTGCCGCCCTGTACCACGTACTTGGCCTCGATATCCCGCTCCCAGCGGCGTTGGTCGGTCAACGGGTCGCCGGCCGCGTCACGGCGCATGTACACCGCGTTGGCGTTGCTGTAGTCGGCGCCGGTGCCTTTGCCGTAGCGGGTCATGAAGGTCAGCCCGGGAATGCCGAAGGCCTGCATGTCGAGGTTATAGGCGAGCATCCACGAGCGTTCCTTGGGCGAGTTGAAGTCGCTGTACTGGATCGAATTGTTGAGGAAGATCGAGTCGGACATGCGCAGGTAGTCAAAGTCGTCATCACCGTTGTTGCGCTGGTGGGACAGGGCCAGGCTGTGAGCCCCCACCTTGACCCCGAGCCTGGCGCTCCAGATGTTGTTATCGAACTCGCCCAGGCGTTTCTTGCCCTCGTCCACCGCCTTGTAATAGTTGAAGTCGCCAAACAGCGAAACGTCATCGTTCAGCGGGTAGCTGGCGGCGCTGCCGAAGTAGTACTGGTCCCAGGCATCCTTCAGGCGGCTGGTGTACAGGCTGACGCTGAGGTGTTTGTTCACCTGATAGTCACCACCGGCATAGCCGATCCAGGGTGAATCCACCTTGCCCGCATAAAACGTCGCAAAGCCTTTATCCAGGCCGCTTTGGGTGGGCTGGCTCATGCCGCTCAGGTGTCCGCCTTGCAGGCTCAGGCCTTCAATGCTGGTGTTTTGTGCGGTGACGCCACGAAAGCTTTCCGGCAGTACCCGCGAGTCACCGTAGGCCACCACCGGGGTCAGCGGGAACACATCACCGGCCTTGATCACGGTATCCAGCAGGCGCATTTTTACCGCGCCGCCGAGCTTGCTGTAGCCGTCCTCGGGGTGGTTGTCGCTGTCTACCGGCAGCACGCCGAACGAGCCCTTGCCGCCGCTGCGGCCGGTGCCGGAGTCGAGTTTCAGGCCATACATCGCAAACGCGTCCAGGCCGAAGCCCACCGAACCCTGAGTGAATCCGGACTCGAACTTGCCGATAAAACCCTGGGCCCAGGCTTCGGAGTAGCCATTGCCGGTGGGGCTCGACTGGCCCTTGCGATCGTCACGGTTGAAGTAGAAGTTGCGGGCCAGCACGTTCAAGGTGCTGCCTTCGATAAACCCTTCGGGTTTGTCTTCCACGGCCATGCCTGAAAGCGGGGTGAACCCCGCCAGGGCGGCAATCATGGAAAGTGAAAGTGTGCGGTGAGTATTCATGTAGCGCTCCTCGGTAGTGGCAGCTATTAGCTTCTTATCGATGGGGCATTCTTGTTTTAGGGGTGCCCGCGCAGATAGTTGCAAACACGAGATAACGACGAGGTGGCGCACAGATTACAATTTTGGAATTTCAACAAGACATAACGGATAAGTAATCTTTCGGTGAACTTTGCGACAGGCTTGGTTAGTTACGCTTGCTCTGAACTTTCATTCAATGAAATCAGACGAGGACGCCCTCATGAAGACCCTGAAAACCACTGTCGCTGCATTGGCCCTGATCGTTTCCGTCGGCGCGATGGCTGAAGGCGGCGGTGACCGCACCTTCGCCCAGATGATGCAAAACAACGAGCAAGCCATGGCCGCCTATGCCGCGAAAAAAGGCAAGGCGACGCCCGTGGTCCAGGACTATCGCTACGGCATGAAGCTGGACATTGCCAAGGTGGTCAACGTCACACCGCCGATCCGTTCGTGCAACGCGGTACCGTCGCGCATGACCTATGAAGATTCCACCGGCAAGCTCAATACCCTCCAATACCAGGTCATGGGTATCTGCCGTAACAATGGCAGTTGAGGGGTAGCAAAAATATAGTTGAGCAACGCGCTAACGCTCTCTTCAGAAAATGCCGGCAGCGCCGATGCAGGTCAGACCCACGTCCTTACTTGCCCATCGGTGCCTCCATGTTCAACACCCGTCTCAAGCAGGAGCTGTCTGCTCTTCGCGAAGAATTGTCCAGCCTGCACCAAGTGAGAGAGAGCCTGGAAAGCGAAATGATGACCCTGACCCTGGACCCCGAAGGGCGTATCGAGTCGGTCAATGCCATCTTTCTTCAAGAGATGGCTTACCAGGGCAGCCAGCTGGAAGGCCGCTTGATCGAAGACCTGGTGCCGGCGCACGTCAAGCAGGACGCGTTTCAACTGCGCTTCAAAAACGCACTGGTGCGAGGCGAACATTTCGCCGGTACGGTGCGCCTGACGCGGGGCAACGGCAACGAGGCGTGGTTGCGCTCCATCGTGCAACCGGTGCGCAGCAGCGACGGACGTATCAAGCATATTTCGATGTTTTCCAGCGACCTGACCCGCACCATCGAGGCCTCCCGCGAGCACGAAAACCTGATCACCGCGCTGGTGCGCTCCACAGCGGTGATCGAGTTTGACCTCAACGGTAATGTGCTGACGGCCAACGACCGTTTCCTCAACGGCATGGGCTACAGCCTGGCGCAGATCCAGGGCAAACATCACCGGATATTTTGCGAGCCGCAGGACGCCAACAGCGTCGAGTACCAGCAGTTCTGGAAACGCCTGAACGCCGGGGAATTCGTCGCCGGCCGCTTCAAGCGTGTGGACAGCCACGGGCGCGTGGTGTGGCTGGAGGCCTCATATAACCCGGTGCTCGACGCCAATGAGCGGCTGTACAAAGTGGTCAAGTTCGCCACCGTGATCACCGACCAGGTCAACCAGGAACAGGCCGTGGCCGACGCGGCCAGCATCGCCTACAGCACCTCGCTGCACACCGACAGCAGCGCCCAGCGCGGCACCACCGTGGTCACCCAGGCGGTGGACGTGATGCGCGATCTGGCCAAGCATATGCAGCAAGCGGGCGACGGCATTGAAGCGCTGAACGCCCAGTCCCAGGTGATCGGCAGCATCGTCAAGACCATCAGCGGCATCGCCGAACAGACCAACCTGCTGGCGCTCAACGCCGCCATCGAAGCCGCCCGCGCCGGTGAGCAAGGCCGTGGTTTTGCGGTGGTGGCCGATGAGGTTCGGCAACTGGCGTCGCGTACCAGCAAGGCCACCGAAGAAATCGTCGGCGTGGTGCGCCAGAACCAGGACATGGCCCGCGACGCGGTGGCGCTGATGACCGATGGCCGCCTGCAGGCCGAACAAGGCCTGGCGTTGGCGGCCGAGGCGGGCACGGTGATCGTGGAGATCCAGGACGGTGCCCAGAAGGTGGTCAGCGCCGTTGGGCAATTCGCCAATCAGCTGAGCAGCTAGTCACCGGGGCTCAAGCTTGAGGTATCGTAGGTTTTTTTTCCGAGCCTTTCGTCCATGAGCCCTAACCATCGCCGTCCCGTCCCACTGTCCAAGGCCTACCGTTTGCTCAACCACGGCCCGACCGTGCTGGTCAGCGCTGCGCACGACGGCCAGCGCAACATCATGGCGGCGGCCTGGGCCATGCCGCTGGATTTCGAACCGCCCAAAGTCGCCGTCGTACTCGACAAGGCCACCTGGACCCGGCACCTGCTGGAAGGCGCCGGCACCTTCGTGCTCAACGTACCGTGTGCGGCCCAGGCCGATATCGTGCAGACCGTGGGCAACACCACCGGCAGCGAGACGGACAAGTTCGCCGCGTACGGCTTGCAGACCTTCAGCGGCGAACACACCGAAGCGCCGATGCTCGAAGGCTGCGTGGCGTGGCTGGAGTGCCGGTTGCTGCCGGAGCCGCATAACCAGCAGACCTACGACTTGTTCCTCGCCGAAGTGGTGGCGGCCGAAGCGGATGAGCGGGTGTTCAGCGACGGTCGCTGGCATTTTGAAGGGCACGATGGGCTGCGTACCTTGCACCATGTGGCGGGCGGGCATTTCCTGACGATTGGTGAGCCCATTGATGGGCGGCAGCTTTAAGCCCAGTGCCGAACTCTCCCGGTAGAGCCTGGTTTTGTGGCCAGGGAGCTTGCTGTGGCGAGGGAGCTTGCTCCCGCTGGTGCGCGAAGCGGTCCCATTGCTTTCCTGCCAATACACTTGGTCGATAGATATACGACTGCTGCGCAGCCAAGCGGGAGCAAGCTCCCTCGCCACATAAGGTAGTGTTACCACTGGGTTTTGCTGAGTGCCTGCGGGGATTTTCATCTTGAGCATCGGCCAGGGCATGACATGGACGGCGATGGGGGTGGGCCGCCGCTTGGTCGACGGGCGCGGCGCAGGCGAGCGGGATTGAGCTGGTGTTAGCGCGTAAAGAGCGAGCTCTAGAGTCGAATGCGATTTCAGCAGCGACATAGATCAACTGTGGGAGCTGGCTTGCCTGCGATGGCGGAGTGTCAGTCAATCATTTATCAGCTGATTCACCGCTATCGCAGGCAAGCCAGTTCCCACAGGTTGATCGCATTTCAAGGCGGGGTTTCAGCGCCCGAGCATCTTCACCCAGCGCGACGGCGGCATGCCGAAGGTGCTGCGGAATTGCCGGGTCATGTGGCTCTGGTCGGTAAAGCCGGCGGTCAGTGCCGCATCCACCAGTGACTGGCCCTGGCCCAGCAAACTACGCACCAGGTCCAGGCGGCGCATGGTCAGGTAGCGATAGGGACTGGTCCCGAACAACAACCGAAAATCCCGCGACAACGCCCAGCGGTCGCGGTTGGCGTATTCCGCCATTTCATCGAGGGTGATCGGCCGGCCCAGGGCGCTGTGGATAAATTCCCGCGCGCGTTCGGCGGCGCGGTAGTCGAAGGTCTTGCGACTCACCGTGATGCCCGACGCATTGTTCAGCGCCTGGGCCAGGTCAAACATCGCGTCCTGTTCCTGCAACGGATCAATCGGGCAATCCAGGCTTTGCAGCAACACTTCACTGGCGCGGTACAGCCACGGGTCGCTGGACAGCCCGCCGGGAATAAACGGCAGCGGCTTGCCGCCCAGCACCTGTTGGATGAGCGCCGGCTCCACGTAAATCATCCGGTATTTGAAGCCTTCCTCGCTGCCGGCCCACCCGTCATGCACTTCATCGGGATGGATCACCATGGTCCGCCCCGGCAGGCTGTGGGTCATGCCGCCGCGATAGTGAAAACTCTGCACGCCGAACAAGGTGCGGCCGATGGCGTAGGTGTCGTGGCGATGAGGGTCGAAGCCAAACCCGGCAAAATACGCCTCGATACGCTCCAGGCCACTGGCGTGGGGCGCGCGGTGCAGCCAGTCGATATTGGTCGCCATGATGAGTTGTCGTGCAAAGAGGTGGAAATACGTTAACCCAGTCTGAATCCGCTGTCTGCCGGGGTCTTGTACGATTGTGCGCGGTTCGGGCCCGGCCTATGATCAGTATTCCTGCACTGCCCTCGGCAGAATCCCACATGGAATTGTTCAATCCGGCCTACGCGGCCCCTCTGGTCTCCCTGGCCTTGCTCTGGACCGTCGCGGTCGTGACGCCAGGCCCTAACTCTTTCAATGCCGCGCAAGTGGCTGGACCGATTCGCCGGTGGTTGTTATGTGCTGTTCGGGGCCACGCTGGTAGCGAATCGCTGACGGCTCATGGTAAGAAGCCTTACTTTCAATCGTGAGGCCGATCATGAGCAAGCTGCGGGTAGGGATTATTTTTGGTGGCCGTTCGGCCGAGCACGAAGTGTCGCTGCAATCGGCGCGCAACATCGTCGATGCACTGGACCGCTCGCGCTTCGAGCCGATCCTGATCGGCATCGACAAGGCCGGCCACTGGCACCTCAACGACACCTCGGGCTTTCTGCTCAACGAAGAAAACCCGGCGCTGATCGCCCTCAATCAATCCAATCGTGAACTGGCCGTGGTGCCGGGCAAGGCCAGCCAGCAACTGGTAGAAACCTCGAGCCAGGCCTCATTGGAACACGTCGACGTGATTTTCCCGATCGTCCACGGCACCCTCGGCGAAGACGGCTGCCTGCAAGGCCTGCTGCGCATGGCGGACCTGCCGTTTGTCGGCTCCGACGTGCTGGGCTCGGCGGTGTGCATGGACAAGGACATCAGCAAACGCCTGCTGCGGGATGCCGGGATTGCCGTGACGCCGTTCATTACCCTCAACCGCAGGAATGCGGCGCGTACCCCCTTCGACCAAGCCCAACAGAAACTCGGATTGCCGATGTTCGTGAAACCGGCGAACCAGGGTTCGTCCGTTGGGGTGAGCAAGGTGGGCAGCGAGGCTGAATATCATGCAGCCATTGAACTGGCGCTTGGGTTTGATGAAAAGGTGCTGGTGGAGTCGGCGGTAAAAGGCCGGGAAATTGAATGCGCCGTGCTGGGTAACGAGCATCCCATCGCCAGCGGTTGTGGCGAGATCGTGGTGCGGGACGGGTTCTATTCCTACGACAGCAAATACATCGATGACCAGGCGGCCCAAGTGGTGGTGCCGGCGGATATCAGTGTCGAGGCCAGCGAGCGCATTCGTGCGTTGGCCATCGAAGCGTTTGAAACCCTGGGCTGTGCCGGGCTGGCGCGGGTGGATGTGTTTCTGACGGATGAGGGTGAGGTGCTGATCAACGAGATCAACTCGTTGCCCGGGTTCACCCGCATCAGCATGTACCCGAAGCTGTGGCAGGCGGCTGGCATGAGCTACAGCGAGCTGGTGAGCCGGTTGATCGAGCTGGCGCTGGAGCGGCATGCGGGGCGCAAGGGGTTGAAGATTAGCCGGTAGACCAGTAACGCCATCAGGCGTTACTGAGGACTTCTCGAAAAACGTCTGGCCTGATGGCTGCTATGTGCAGCAAGGAACGTGCTGCGCCGGAAGGAGAACGGCGCCCTTGCTCCCATTCTTGAAGCGTTCGTACAGAAACCCCCAGCAGTTCGGCAAACTTGGGCTGTGACAACCCGGTCTTGCTGCGCGCCTCAGCCGCTTGGGTAATTTCGACGTGATGGACGTGACCATGACGCCCTTCCTTGACGTCGATAACGGCAGCCAGCAATTCCTCGCCGATGTTGCGCTTGGCGTCACGTTCCTTCAGCTGTTTCTCAGTGAGTGGCATGGTTCATCTCCTTGGCGATTTTGTAGAGGACATGCGCGGGAATATTCTCGGTGGCACCTTTGCCATAAATCAGCAAGGCAACTAGTGCGCCGCACGCCAATTGCGTTGTGTAAATGATCCGTACTGAGCTGCTCTTGCCCCGGCCTTCCAAGCTCCAGCGTACTTTTCGGCAACCACCAGAACCTGGAATGACAGTACCTGAATCGGGGTGGTTGGCTAGAAAAGCCATAAAAATACCCCGTTCTTCTTCGGTCCAGTAATCGGGCCATAGCTTGCTGAATAATGGTGACTCGATGATCGTTAACACGCAAAAATTCTACGTCTTTGACGTAGCCTCTGGCAAGAAGGGGCGGGGCCAGAAAATGTCAGCGGATGGAGAGGGATTCAAGAAACGTTGTTTCGCAAAAAATGACAGCCCACAGATTTTCTAAGGCTAATAGCTAAGAGAGCTGTGGGCGTCGTCCCATTACACTGCGCGAGCAACCCACGAGTACAACAACGTCTTCCTCTCCGTACTGTCATGGGTCCTTCTGCGATAACTCGCAAACGCCGGCGAGGTGCAATACGTACACACTTCGCTCACCTCAACCTGCTCACGTTTTATCCCTGCCGCCTCCAGCAAGATCAGTGCGTACCGGCTCAAATCAAACCACGCACTCAAATCCTGCCTCGGCCCCGGCGGCGCAATCTGCGGCGTCAACAACGGCCCTGGCTGCTCGAACGCCCACGGTGCAGTTCCGTCCCGCCACAAATGCCCCTGACTCGCCTGCAACTGCGCCACAAACTCCCCGCTTACCTCATAACAACAAGGCTTGATCGAAGGCCCAATCGCAATCCGCAGCTGATCCAACGCGACACCCTCGGCGGTAAACCGTTGCATGGCATTGGCGATGATCCCGCCTTGCAGTCCCTTCCAGCCGCCATGAATCGCCGCGACAAGATCCCCGTTCTCCGAGGCCATCAGCAGCGGCAGGCAATCGGCGGTGATCACCGCAATCGGCTGCATATCCCGGCTGAAAACCCCATCGGCTTCAACCGTATTGGCTGCCAGCTCCGGGCGCCATTCAAGGGTCGTGGCGCTGTGCACCTGCTTGCAGATGAACACCTCGTCAGGCCGCAACGGATCGTCAATCGAACAAAACCCATGATCGACGCCCACCAGGGCGCCGAGGTTATTTGCCTTGTGCACGCGCAGCTCTCCAATGAGTCAACTCAATCCCCCAGCGCTTCGCCTTCACGGCGTGGATCAGCCCCGCCGATCAACGACGCCTTGCCCTGCGCATCGCGCACCCGGACGATCGCCTGGGCGCCGCTGGTCATGTCGATTTCGCTCAGGGCGTGGCCCTTGTCCTTCAGCGCCTGTTTCAACGGTGCACTGAACAACCCGGCTTCCAACTCGGTCGCGCCGTTGCGGCTGCCGAAGTTGGGCAGGCCGACGGCGGCTTGCGGGTCGAGGTTCCAGTCGAGCATGGCCACCAGCGACTTGCTCACATATTCGATGATCTGCGAACCGCCCGGGGAACCCACCGTGGCCACCAACTCGCCGCTCTGGCGATCAAACACCAGCGTCGGTGCCATCGACGAACGCGGGCGCTTGCCCGGCTCGATCCGGTTGGCCACCGGCTGGCCGTTCTCTTCGGGAATGAAGGAGAAGTCGGTCATCTGGTTGTTCAGCAAAAAGCCCTGGACCATCACATGGGAACCGAATGCGGCCTCCACCGTAGTGGTCATCGACACCGCGCCACCCACGTCATCCACCGCCACCACTTGCGAGGTGGAAATGCGCAGCGGCGAGCGATCCGGCGCATAGGCCACTTCAATCCCGGCCGGCTTGCCCGGCTTGGCGACGCCCATGCTGCGCTCACCAATCAACGCGGCGCGGCTGGCCAGGTAATTCGGGGCGATCAGCCCGGCAACCGGCACCGGCACGTAGTCCGAATCGGCCACGTATTGCGCGCGGTCGGCGTAGGCCAGGCGGTCGGCCTCGGCGATCAGGTGCACCGCTTCGGGCACCGGCTCCAGGCCTGCTGGTGAGTCGCTCTTCACCGGCTTCAACGGCGCGAGCGCCATGCGCGGGTCGCGGGCTTCCAGGGCCTGCAATGTGCCGAGGATCTGCGCAATGGCGATCCCGCCCGACGACGGCGGCGGCATGCCGCAGACTTTCCAGCGCTTGTACTCGGTGCACAACGGCGCCCGCTCAACCGCGCTGTAGCCTTTGAGGTCAGTCAGCGTCAGGCTGCCGGCGTTGCTGTTGCCCTGTACCTTGCGGGTGATTTCTTCAGCAATCGGGCCGTAGTACAGCGCGTCCGGCCCTTCCTTGGCGATGCGTTTGAAGACGTTGGCCAGCGCTGGGTTTTTCAGCAGCGTACCGGTGGCCTTGGGGCTGCCATCGGCGTTCAGGAAGTACGCGGTCATTTCCGGCGAGCGGGTTATATAGCGGTCGGCGGCGATCAGGCTGTGCAGGCGTGCCGAGATCGGGAAGCCCTGTTCCGCCAGGAGAATGGCCGGCTCGAATAAGGTTGCCCATTGCAGGTGACCGGTCTTTTTGTGGGCCATCTCCAAGGCACGCAACACACCCGGAGTTGCCACGGACCGCCCGCCAATCTGTGCCTCGGGGAAGGCCATCGGCGTACCGTCGGCCTTCAGGAACAACCGCTCGGTAGCGCCCGCCGGTGCGGTTTCGCGACCGTCGTAGGCGTGCACCTGCTTGCCGTCCCACAGCATGATGAACGCGCCGCCGCCGATCCCGGAGGACTGCGGTTCCACCAGCGTCAGTACGGCCTGCATGGCAATCGCCGCATCGATGGCCGAGCCGCCCTTGCGCAATATTTCGCGCCCGGCTTCGGCGGCCAGCGGGTTGGCGGCGGCGGCCATATGGCGCTCGGCGTGGCGGGTGCTCATGTCGGTGCGATAGCCCGAACCGAGTTCCGGGGCGGGCGGCAATTCAGGCGCGGTGGCGCTGTGGCAGGCGGCGAGGGTGAGGGCGGCGGTAATCAGCGAGAAGGTGGTAAGGCGTTGGCGGTGGAAAATCGAAAGCACGCGATGACTCCGTTCATTTGAGAATGATCTGTTGTCCGTGTAGGGAATGTACCTCAGCGCTTTGGGAGAAGGGAGATTGATCTGTATTTGGTTGTGCGGTACAACTATGTCCCCCTTCATTCAGGCAAGAGGTTTCCCCGTGAACCGTTCCAGGCCAGACCTTATCGATCAGATCCGCTGTGCCTCGCGCCTTATGGTGCGGGAGTTGGGCTTCATGCAGCCGAAGTTGGCAGCCAGCCGTTATCCACCGTCATCGGTGCACACGATTGTTGAAATCGGCGAGCGTGGCGCACTGACAGCGGCTGAACTGGTCACCTTGCTGGGCCTGGAAAAATCATCGGTGAGCCGCATGGTGCGCAAGCTGATCGAGGCGGGCGAGCTGGAAGAGTTTGCCAACGAGGACGATGCCCGCTCGAAAAAGCTGCGGCTCACCGTGCGAGGCCAAAAGACGTTAGGTGACATCGAAACGTTTGCCCGGCGCCAGGTGGGCGAGGCCATTGGTGACTTGTCCAGCGAACAGCAGCAGGCCGTCAGCCGTGGGCTTGATCAGTACGCCGCAGCCCTGCAAACCCAACGCACCGGCGCCCGGCAGCCAAGGCACTACAGCATTGCCCGTGGTTACCGGCCTGGGGTGATTGGGCGCATCGCGCAAATGCACGCCGAGTACTACGCCAAGCATGCGAATTTTGGCCAACCATTTGAAAGTCTGGTGGCGGCGGACATGGCCGAGTTGATGGGGCGCCTGGCCAACCCGCGCAACGAAGTGTGGGCGGTACTGGATGGGACGCAGATTGTGGGTTCGATCGCCATTGATGGCGAGGGCGAAAACGGCGAGGCGATCTTGCGCTGCTTCATCCTGGACCCGTCGGCCCACGGCCAAGGCTTGGGCAAACGGCTGTTGCAAGAGGCGCTGGATTTCTGTGATGAGCACCGGTTCCCGGCGGTGCGGCTGTGGACGTTCAAGGGCCTGGATGTGGCGCGCAAGCTCTATGAAAACGCGGGCTTTGTGCTGGCGTCCGAGCAGGAGGGGCAGCAGTGGGGCAAGTCGGTGGTGGAGCAGTGTTTTGTGCGGCAAGGAGTTTGACGTAACGGCGCTCCAGTCAACGGAGCGCCGTTACGGCCTGAAGATCACTCGTCGAGATTGCCCATGGCGGTGGTGTTGAAACCGCCGTCCACGTACATGATTTCCCCGCTGATACCCGACGCCAGGTCCGAGCACAGGAAGGCGCCGGCGTTGCCGACCTCTTCAATGGTGACGTTACGCCGCAGCGGCGTTTGCGCCTCGTTGGCCGCCAGCATCTTGCGGAAATTCTTGATGCCGGAAGCGGCGAGGGTGCGAATCGGACCGGCGGACACCGCGTTAACCCGCGTGCCTTCCGGGCCGAGGGAGCCGGCCAGATACCGCACGCCAGCCTCCAGCGACGCCTTCGCCATGCCCATCACGTTGTAGTTGGGCATGGTGCGTTCCGCGCCCAGGTAAGAAAGGGTCAACAGGCTGCCATTGCGACCTTTCATCAACGCCCGACCGGCCTTGGCCAGGGCCACGAAGCTATAGGCGCTGATGTCATGGGCGATGCGGAACCCCTCACGGGTGGTGGCATCGGTGAAGTCACCCTCCAACTGATCACCCGGTGCGAAACCCACGGAGTGCACGATGCAGTCCAGGCCATCCCACTGCTTGCCCAGCTCGGCAAACACCTGGGCGATCTGCTCGTCACTGGCCACGTCACACGGGAAACACAGCGCCGGGCTGGACCCCCAACCGGCGGCGAACTCTTCCACGCGGCCTTTCAATTTCTCGTTCTGATAGGTGAAGGCCAACTCGGCGCCTTCACGGTGCATGGCGGCGGCAATACCCGAAGCGATGGATAGCTTGCTTGCGACGCCCACGATCAAAACGCGCTTTCCGGCGAGAAAACCCATGTGTAGCTCCTTTTTTCAGGTTGTTCGGCAGTAGTGGAATTTCGACGGCGGGGAAATATTGCGAGGCACATGGGCGGTAGCGATACTTTGCGGGGTGATGGCATTAAGCTATCCAGTACTTAACCCTCATGGCATTTAACAGAGTCTGAATTTATCTATGGGTCGTTCCTTTGCTTGGGTCATTCCGTTGTGCCTGGTGGCTGCTGTTGGAGCGGGGTGTTCTTCTCATAAAGGCCCGCCCCCGGCCAAACCCAAGCCGGTCGTACTAACGGCAGACGACCACCATGCGAAGGTGATTTTCAGAATGCTCAGCACTGAATCACAGGTGCATTTCAGCGTTGGCCCGGCGGGAAACCTGAGCAGCGTGGGGAGTGTTTACAACGATGCCCAAGAGCAACAAATGCCGGCGTTTGCCCGCGGGTTGTACAAGGGGCTGGCCCACGGGCTCTATCAGGTCCGGCCGTTCCGGGAGATACTGGTGCCGGCGGATCAGGTGACCGTGGTAGAGGGCGTTGCGAACTGGCGCAACGATCGCGGCACGTCCTATACCTTGGAAAAGTGCGGAGCGTTATCCCGCAGCTTCCTGCCGAAGGCTAACAAAACCTATCTGGTGGAGTTTGATTTGCAAGGATTCTCGGTGTGCAGCGAGAAGATGTATGACGTGACAGTGGAAGGGCAAAAGGACCTGGTTTTACCGATAGCGATTTAATGGATTGACACCTTCTCATCCCGTTTTCTGGAGTTTTCATGCGCACTTTACCGCTGGTTTTCGTCGTTGCTGCGCTGCTGCTCAGTGGCTGCAGCATCCCGTACCAAACCCCTGAAGCCCGCGCCCAGATAGTGCAAGACCTGGGCGTTTCCGGCAGTGACATCATCGACATCTCCTACACCAACTTCTGCAAACTGAAGTACGGCGATGAAGCAATCTGCCATGCCGAGCAAGGCTTGGCGGTGCTGACCCGCAAAGGCTTGATTCTGAGCAAGTACCAAAGCAGCCGGTACGTGCCGGCCTACACCTTGAAAACCGCCGAAGTGCTCTGCGGCCATACCGCCACCTCGCGGGAAGCGGCGGAAGCGCTGAACATGTTTACCGCGGACTCCAACTTCGTGTTGTTGCCGCTCAATGCTGACAAGCACTGGAATGGCGCGATGCACCGGGAGATGGTGGATTACTTGTTGGCGGATGGTCAGCCATTGTTGATTGGTGCGGGCGCGAAGGCGGTGAGGCCGAGTGGGAAGAAGAAATACGGGGGAGGGATGATTCCGGGGACAACGATTCCGTACTTCACGGAGTTTGAGTATTCGGAGTTGGTGAATCCTTGTCCGGGTACTCCAAGTGATGCCGCCCACAGCGACTGAGTTGTTTAAATATCGTTGGGGTTGATCAGGGCGGTCAGTACATGGTCCGTCCAAACCCCGTTGATCTTGAGATACGCCCGCGCTTCACCTTCTCTTTCAAACCCCAGCCGCGCCAGCAGGCGCGCACTGCGCTCATTCTCCGGACGGTAGTTGGCCATGATTCGGTGTAGCTGCATTTCATCGAACACATGAGCAATCGCCGCCGTCAGCGCTTCATGCATCAGCCCCTTGCCTTGGGCGGATTCAGCCAGCGCGTAACCGAGGTGACAGGCCTGAAACGCACCACGCACGATGTAGCTGAAGTTGCAGGCGCCGATGATTGTGCCGTGGCTGAATATCAGCAGGTGCAATGCTTCACCGCTGGCGGTTTTGTCGGCCAGGGTTTTGAGGCGTTCGGTGATGGCTGTCAGTTCGAAAAAGGCTTCATCACGCGACGGTTCCCAAGGCTTGAGGAAATCGCGATTTTCCAGCAGGTACGCTTGCAGGGCACATGCGTGGGAAGGGTGGGCGGGGAGCAGTAAAAGCCGGTCGGTGTGGATGCCGGTGGCGGGGAATGTCATGCGTCACCTCCATGTGGTGGGGCAGTGTACTTTTCTTCAGGCATAAAAAAACGGCCTACCTTTCGGTAAGCCGTTTTTAGTACTTGGTGGCTACACAGGGACTTGAACCCCGGACCCCAGCATTATGAATGCTATGCTCTAACCAACTGAGCTATGTAGCCAAGTGGCGCGCATTATTCGCGGAGAACGGGAATGCGTCAAGCGCTTTTTTTGAAAATTTATCTACGCTATCAACTGTTTAACGGGAAACACCGGGTTTGGTGACGAGCGGTTGGGGTTGATCGTTCCCACGCTCTGCGTGGGAATGCCGCTTCGGACGCTCCGCGTCCCGCGGTCGACGCTATGTACCAGGGTGACGCGGAGCGTCACGGGATGCATTCCCACGCAGAGCGTGGGAACGATCAGCCGTCAGGTTTTGCGCGGGTGCAGGCACTCTATCGAGCGGTCGACCATGGCTTTGGCCATTTCCAGCAGGTGCCACACGGCAAGCACTTTGGCGCGCTCGGGGCTTTGCAGTTGTTCGCCACAATCGAGCGCGGTGGCCGAGGCGCCGTGCAGCAGGTCGGCGGTGTAGAGTAGGGAGTATTCGAAGCTGATTTCGTCGCTGATGGCGTAGAAGTTGGTCGAGGGTTGCGGCGGGTCGGTGGGTAGGTAGTGGTCGAGCGCGCGGTTGAAGGCGGCGCGGTCTTTGGCTTGGTCACGGGGTGGGTCGCGGACGATCTTGAACATGGTGTAGCTCCTATTGACCTGAAGAAGCTGCCACCGTCGCTGCTAAACGAGAAGGGTGGCGGCTGTACGCGGGTTAGCAGACCAGTCAATAGGAAAACCGGCGCACCCGAAGGTGCCCCACGCACAGCCACCATAAACTGGGGCGTAAAGCGTGTGCCTATTGAGTTCAGGCTGCTAAACCCGATCACTGAAAACCAGCGACGGACCGAAGACTAGTCACCGACTCCCCCAGGCACAAGGCCGAAAGATTCTCTAGGAAACGTCCCGCAAATTAAAGGGATTCATCTTGCTGGCCCTTTACAAGCCATGACCGCTGCATCGATTCACCTACTCGTTAGCCTGCTAACGGGATAGCCTTCCCGCACCCAAAAGTGGCACATTGTCGCACCTGCACCTGTGCATCCATCTGCTGTACGGAAAACCTCCCATGGCTCTGAGCAATTCCCAGCCCTCCGTGGCTACGGCGCCTGCCGCCGGGCAAACCAGCCCGTTGGTGATGCGTGTAATCGGCGCGGTGGCGCTGGCGCATTTGATCAATGACTTGATCCAGTCGGTACTGCCTTCGATCTACCCGATGCTCAAGGCCAATTACGGCCTGACGTTCACCCAGGTCGGCCTGATCACTCTTACGTTCCAGCTCACCGCGTCCCTGCTGCAACCGTGGGTGGGGTATTACACCGACCGCCATCCCAAGCCCTATCTGCTGCCCTGCGGGATGATTTGTACACTGGTGGGCATTTTGATGATGTCCCAGGTGGGCAGCTTCCCGCTGATTCTGCTGGCGGCGGGCTTGATCGGGATCGGCTCGTCCACCTTCCACCCGGAAGCGTCCCGCGTGGCGCGCCTGGCTTCCGGCGGGCGTTATGGCCTGGCGCAGTCGACCTTCCAGGTGGGCGGTAACGCAGGCTCGGCGTTCGGCCCGTTGCTGGCAGCGGCGATCATCATTCCGTTCGGCCAGGGCAATGTGGCCTGGTTCGGTCTGTTCGCGGTGTTTGCGTTGTTTGTGCTGTATGCCATCAGCCGCTGGTACGCGCACCACTTGAACCTGTTCAAGCTCAAGCAAGGCCAGGCGGCCACCCATGGCCTGTCCAAGGGCCGGGTGCTGAGTGCGTTGGTGGTGCTGGGGCTGCTGGTATTTTCCAAGTACTTCTACATGGCCAGTTTCACCAGTTACTTCACCTTCTACCTGATCGAGAAGTTCGACTTGTCGGTGGCCAGCTCCCAGTTGCATCTGTTCCTGTTCCTCGGCGCGGTGGCGGCGGGTACGTTCTTTGGCGGGCCGATTGGCGACAAGATTGGCCGTAAGGCGGTGATCTGGTTTTCGATCCTTGGCGTTGCACCGTTCACCTTGCTGCTGCCTCATGTGGACCTGTTCTGGACCAGCATTCTGAGCGTGGTAATCGGCTTTATCCTGGCCTCGGCGTTCTCGGCGATTGTGGTGTATGCGCAAGAGTTGGTGCCGGGCAATGTGGGGATGATCGCCGGGGTGTTCTTCGGGTTGATGTTCGGTTTTGGCGGGATTGGTGCGGCGTTGCTGGGGCACCTGGCTGACATCCACGGCATCGAGTACGTGTACACGCTGTGCTCGTTCCTGCCGTTGTTCGGGGTGTTGGCGATTCTGTTGCCGCGTACCAAAAAAGTCTGATTCCAAGTCAATCGAGTCGGGCAGATATCCCTGCTGCCCAACGCTTGCGTCAAACGGGTAAATCAACTGCTCCTGCAAAGGGGGGCGGCGTCATGCCGGTGCCCTGATTTACGGTTGTAGCGGGTTGTAGGTGGCTCGCTTCAACTGTTCCCGCGCCCGGGACAAGCGTGAGCGCACGGTGCCAATGGGGATGTCCATGGCGTCGGCGGTGTCCTGGTAGCTGCCGTCGGTTTCCAGCGAGGCGTACAGGGTTTTACGCATTTCCGGTGGCAAGTGGTTAATCGCCCGCAGGGTTCTTTCGAGCCTGCGGTTGATCTCGAACTGCCAGTCCAGGTTGTTGCTGTTGTCTTCCTGCCCATGCCACAGCGCTTCATCGAACTCGCAATGCACCGGTTTGGCATACAGGCGCCGGAAGTGGTTGCGGATCAGGTTTTGGGCAATCCCGCACATCCACGTGCTGAGGGTGGCCTGGCCGCCGAAGCGGTCCCGGTTACGCCAGGCCTCCAGGTACGTCAGTTGCAGAATATCGTCTGCATCTTCCGGGTTCAGTACGCGTTTATGAATGAAGCGGCGGAGTTTCTTGTGGTGGTCTTCCGACAGGTTCTGGATGGCGCGGTGCGGGTCAGGTGTAAGGTGAACTAGAACATCGGCTGGGATATCCATGAATTTTTCCTCAGGGTAGACACGATCGAAATAATTTCGACGGGAACCCCCTTAGCACTGCCTGTGCCAAGCGATAAATATTTATAACTTGTTGATATGCATGATGAAATATCTTGTTTTGATGCCTTTTCATGCAAGGTTTTGCACAAACCCCCACAGGTTTGTGCCGGTTTTTTCATAAGCCTCTGAATCGCTGGCAAGATGGAACCATAATGGGTTTGCCCTCCACACAAGGATACGAATCTCCCTGTCCTGGCATTCCCCATGAAAGTCGATCCCCACATTGATGTGCAAAAGCCCCAGAGCCTGGATCAGCCTGTGCCTGCAAGGGTTGATAACCAGCCACCTTCCCAGACGAACACCCCGCTGATCGGCGATGACCTCGGTTCGATGTTCAACCAAGAGGTCGAGCTCAACAGCCGCGCGCTTGGCCGGCGGCAGCTAGGGTTGCGCGTCATGCCAGTGGAGCAACTGGCGCTGATCTATGATCACTTGGGGCATCCGGCTCAGGCATCCCTGGCGACCATTGCGCGCAGTGTCAGGGTTCAATTGTTGATAAACGCCAGCGTCGATAAGCTTGTGGAGGTCACCGGCAATGACCCGGCCCGGGCCTACGTGGTGCTCCAGCACGTCGTCACGCAGGCCGATGCCGAAGGGCGCAGCAACGAGGCGAAACTGGCTCGCGAGGCGCTGATGAAACTGGAGTTGCGCTTCAAGCCGCAGATCCAGGCGGGCCTGAACATTGCGCTGGCGTTGCAGGCCAACAGTGATGACCCTCAACTGCGCCAGGCGGTGCGCAGCGTGTATTACGCCAGCGTGGTCACCCGACAATCCCTGGCAACGATGCTGCAGGCGCTGTTGGGGCTGTTCGGCGGCGAAGACCTTGGCCAGGGGCTGAAGCTGATGCGTCGCGCCCTGGCCGACGACATTGCGGCGCTGACGCCGTCGATCGCCTCGGCCAAATTGCTCACGCTACTGGTGGGGTTGCGTGGCTGCGACCAACTGGGTGGCATCTTGTGCAATTGCCGGGACCTGATTGAGCGCCTGGCTCTCACCTACCCCGAGGTGACACGGGACGCAGTGGCCCTGCTCCAACGCTTGCTGGGGTACTCGAACACCGGGATTGCGCCTGCCGAGATCCAGCGCCTGGCCGTTGAATTGGGCGGTGTCGATGTACTCAATCAGTTGATTTCACTCAACAGCGTTTATCCGATGCTCAAGAGCCTGCCGCTCGCCGTGTGGCGTGATAACAAGGGGCGTGAGGACTGCCTGAACAGCTTTTTGCTGGTGATGGACGAATACGCGCGCACCGAGCGCGGGACCCGGCAGGGTATGGCCCCGCAGGGCCTCGATGCATGAGCGCGTTACGGGCCATCAATGGCGTGCTGCTGAAGGTTGCACAACGTGCCGAAGTCATGGGCGCGGTGGTCATCATGGCCATTGTGTTTATCTTTATTGTGCCGCTGCCCACCTGGCTGGTGGATATCCTGATTGCCCTGAATATCTGTATCTCGTGCCTGTTGATCGTACTGGCGTTGTACCTGCCGGGGCCGCTGGCGTTTTCTTCGTTTCCGTCGATCCTGTTGCTGACCACCATGTTTCGCCTGGCCCTCTCGATTGCCACCACGCGATTGATCCTGCTGGAGCAGGATGCCGGCGATATCGTCGAGGCTTTCGGCAACTTCGTGGTGGGCGGCAATCTGGCGGTAGGGTTGGTGATCTTCATGATCCTGACCATCGTCAACTTCCTGGTGATTACCAAAGGTTCGGAGCGTGTCGCTGAAGTGGCGGCGCGGTTCAGCCTGGATGCCATGCCTGGCAAGCAAATGTCCATCGACAGTGATTTGCGTGCCGGCCTGATCGATGGCGAGCAGGCCCGGGACAAACGCGAGCAATTATCCCGCGAGAGCCAGCTGTTCGGGGCGATGGACGGGGCCATGAAGTTCGTCAAGGGCGACGCCATCGCCGGGCTGATTATCGTGGTGATCAACTTGCTGGGCGGTTTCTCCACCGGCATGTTCCAGCACGGCATGAGCGCCGGCGACTCCATGGCGCTGTACTCGGTACTGACCATCGGTGATGGCCTGATTGCGCAGATTCCCGCGCTGCTGATTTCCTTGACTGCGGGCATGATCATCACCCGCGTGGCGCCGTCCGGGCGTAACAAGGGCGCCAACAACATGGGCGCCGAGATCGCCCGGCAAATGACCAGCGAACCCAAGAGCTGGGTCATCGCCTCGGTCGGCATGCTCGCCTTTGCGGCGCTTCCGGGGATGCCGACGGTGGTGTTTATCCTCATCTCGCTGATCACCGGTTCCCTGGGTTACTTCCTGGTGCGCCAGCGCCAGAAGCTCGAGCAGCCGGAGCAAGCGGGCGCCGATGCGGTCGCCCCGCATGACAACGGTGAAGAAGACCTGCGGAGCTTTGATCCGTCGCGGCCTTATCTGTTGCAGTTCCCGGCAGCCTTGCACGGCAGTGCACAGGTGGCGCAGGTCATCCACAGTATTCGCCAGGCGCGCAATGGCCTGGTCACGTACATCGGCTTGACGCTGCCGCCGTTTGAAGTCGAGTTTGCACCTGCACTGGCCGAGGATGAGTTCCGCTTCTGCGTGCATGAAGTGCCGATGATCAAGGCCACCCTGGGACATCGGGTAGCGGTGGCCCTCGGCACCTTGGCCGCCGAGCCTGAAGAGGGTGCCAAGGGACTGCCTGAGCGCGACGAACAGGACTGGGTGTGGCTGGCGCCCGACGATCCACTGCTCGACGACGAGCAACGGGAGCGCTTCACCGCAGAGGGCTTGATCATCGAACGCATGACCCGGGCGATGATGCTGAGCGGGCCGCAGTTCCTCGGGATTCAGGAGAGCAAGTCGATCCTCACCTGGCTTGAATCCAACCAGCCGGAACTGGTGCAGGAACTGCAACGCATCATGCCGCTTTCACGGTTTTCGGCGGTGTTGCAGCGCCTGGCCAGCGAGGGCGTCCCCCTGCGGGCCGTGCGGCTGATCGTGGAGGCCTTGATCGAATACGGCCAGCATGAGCGTGAGCCGGATGCCTTGGCCGACTACGCGCGCATTGCCCTTAAGTCGCAGATTTTCCATCAGTACAGCGAAGCCGACGGCCTGCATGCCTGGCTGTTGACGCCCCACAGCGAAAGCGTGCTGCGTGATGCGTTGCGCCAGACCCAGACCGGGGTGTTCTTTTCCCTCGACAACGACAGCAGTGCGGTGTTGGTCAACCTGCTCAAACAAGCCTTTCCCGTACGGGCCAAGAGCAAGAGCGTGTTGTTGGTCGCGCAGGATCTGCGCAGCCCTTTGCGGACATTGCTGTTGGAAGAGTTCAACCATGTACCGGTGCTGTCGTTTGCCGAGCTGGGGAGTTCATCGAAGGTCAAAGTGCTGGGGCGGTTTGACCTGAGTCAGGATGATCTGGTGCGTGGAGCCGTGGCATGAGCACTGTTTTGGCGATTGTACAGGGCCTTGAAACGGACGGTGTTGCGTGGAGCCGGTTGTCCCTTGCGGCAATGGTGGCCTGATAATGTTTGAGCTACGAGTACTCGATGGTTTGCACCAGGGGGCCGCGCTGCCGTTGTTCGGCGAGCAGTGGAGCATTGGTGCGCACCCTGACGCTGACCTTGCGCTATACGCCCCGGGCATTGCCGAGCGCCATGTGCGGTTGCAGTATGTTGACCAGCGCTGGTCGGTGCAGGCCGAGGGAGGGGTGATGCAGGACGCCTCCGGCCTGATCCTGGCACAGATTGCCGACCTGCCACTCAACACGACATTTTCGATTGGCGACGTTCGGCTCTGCGTCGCCCGCGCCGACCAGCCCTGGCCCCAGCCGACGGTGACTGACGAGCAGGCGGCCCCGCCTGCGGCCGAGACTCCCGCCCCGCTGAAGCTTTCTTCCATTTCGAGCACGCAACAGAAACGCTTGATCAGCCTGGTCGTCGTCGTTGCGGTCATCATCACCGCGCTGGGCATGACCACTAGCGGTGATCGCGAAGCCCAGGCGTCGTTGATGCCACCTGTGATCCGCAAGAACGAACTGGCCTCACCTTTCGAGGTGCGCCAGCAGTTACTCAAGATGCTCCGCGAGCGCGAATTGATCAACCGTATAAGCATCCAGTTGGTCAATGACCAGGTGCTGCTCGACGGCGATGTACTCCAGGAAGACGTGGAGTTGGTATCGCGCATGCTCAGCCGGTTTGGCGAACAGTTCGATACCGCAGTGCCGGTGATGAGCCGGGTCAGGACGCGCGACGGAACGTTTCCTTTCAAGATTTTGCAGATTGTCGGCGGCCCCAACGGTCACGTGGTTCTGGAACACGGGAACCGACTGTTTGTGGGGGATGAGGTGGACGGCTTGCGCCTGGTGCTGATCGATAACACCAAAGTGGTGTTCGACGGTAAGCAACGCTTCGAGGTGCGCTGGTGAGCCAGGACCTGCAAGCCCGTCTTGAGGCCTGGGAGCAACGCCAGTCGAGTGCGCTGGCCAGCTTCGCACCGGTGTCGGTGCGCGGTCGTATCCAGCGGGTGAACGGCATGTTGTTGCAATGCCGGCTGCCCCAGGCGCGCATCGGTGATTTGTGCCAGGTCGAAAAGTCCATCGGCGAATATATGCTGGCCGAAATCATCGGTTTCGACCAGCAGGATGCCGTGCTCAGTGCGTTGGGCAATCTTGAAGGCGTACGCGTGGGCGCCAGTGTGCAACGCCTGGGGGTGCCACACCGGGTACGGGTCGGTGATGATTTGCTCGGCCAGGTGCTCGATGGGTTTGGCCGGCCGATTGCGGGCGATGGCCCAAGCGCATTTGTGGAGGCCGACATCGCAGAGGCGAGCACGGTGTTGTGCGAGGCGCCGTTGCCTACCGAACGCCCGAGGATCAGCCGGGCGTTGTCCACCGGCGTACGCTCGATTGATGGGTTGATCACGCTGGGAGAAGGGCAGCGCGTCGGCCTGTTCGCCGGGGCCGGCTGCGGCAAGACCACCTTGTTGGCCGAGATCGCCCGAAACGTCGAATGTGATGTGATCGTGTTCGGGTTGATTGGCGAGCGCGGCCGCGAGCTGCGGGAATTTCTCGACCATGAACTGGATGATCAGTTGCGCGCCAAAGCGGTGCTGGTGTGTGCAACCTCCGATCGCTCAAGCATGGAACGCGCCCGCGCGGCCTTCACTGCGACAGCGCTGGCCGAAGGGTTCCGGCGCAAGGGCAAGCGGGTACTGCTGCTGATTGACTCCCTGACCCGATTTGCCCGGGCCCAGCGTGAAATCGGCCTGGCCGCGGGTGAGCCGCTGGGCCGCGGCGGCTTGCCACCGTCGGTATACAGCTTGATGCCGCGCCTGGTGGAGCGGGCCGGGCTGACCCGTGACGGAGTGATTACCGCTATCTACACCGTGCTGATCGAGCAGGACTCGATGAACGACCCGGTAGCGGATGAAGTGCGCTCCCTGCTCGACGGCCACATCGTGTTGTCACGCAAGCTGGCCGAGCGTGGCCACTACCCGGCGGTGGATGTGCTGGGCAGCCTTTCGCGGATCTTGAGTAATGTCGCCACGCCCGAGCATATAAGGGCGGGCACCGCCTTGCGCCGCTTGTTGTCGGCGTACCAGCAGATCGAACTGATGCTCAAGTTGGGCGAGTACCAACCCGGCAGTGATGCCCTGACCGACCTGGCGGTGGACAGCCGCCAGGCCGTCGATGGCTTTCTGCGCCAGGACCTGCGTGAGCCGGCCGCGATGGCGATGACGCTGGAACAATTGATGGAGTTGACCACCGATGTCCCTTTCTGAGATCGATACCTTGCGGCGTTTGCGCAAGCATCGGGCTGAGCGGGCGGAGCGCGCGTTGCGTGCCGCCAAAAGGCAGCAGCAAGCGCTGCTGTTGCAGATCCGGCAGGCGGCGGATGCCCTTGAACAGACCCGGCTGGAGGAAGCCCGGAAAACCGCTGAGCTGCTGGGTAAGCATCAAGGGCAAGTGATCTCGTTCCAGGACATCAAGTCCTGGAATGCCCAGGAGCGCATGTTGTCCGCCGACACCCGCCGCGAAGAAGGGCAGTTACATGAGCTGCACGGCCAGCGCGATGAGCAGTTGATCCACATCGACAGCGCGCAGAAGCAGGTTACCCAGCGCTTGCGCGAGGTTGAAAAACTCCAGGAGCTGTCCCTTTTGCTGGGGCAGGAAGAAGCCGTGCAGGAAGAAACATGACGCAAGTTCCAGTGAACAGACCTGAGCGCCCGCGTCTGGGTGAGCCTCGGGATGAACGTGAGCCCGGCCCGGGGGCGATAGTGCCATGGGAGCACGGACGGTTATTTGCCCAGCTGTTTGGCAACGATGACGAAGGGGGCGGTTTCGGTTCCGCCCTACCGGGAACCCCTGCATCAAGTCATGCCGCGATGATCGCGGCCATGACCGAGCAGTTGGTCCCGCGGATCCACGCCGCTGTTCAGTGGCCTTTGCACGCTGTGCTTTACCTGCCGAGCCTGGGGCGGATCAACGCCAGCGTGCGCCGCGAGCAAGGTGCCTGGAATGTTGAACTGGAGGCGGAGGAAGAGCGCACCGCACGCTGGCTGCTTGGGGTGCGCCAGCCCCTTGAGAACGGGCTGGCCGGCGCGTTGGGCCAGCCAGTCAACGTCCACCTGGCACATGTGGACCCGGCATGATCCTACCGTTTTTAACCTTGCCGGCGGTCAGCGGCGCCAACGTCGCGGCGCGGCGCAGGCTGGGTCGCGGCTTGCGCATGGCGTTTCAGGTCGCGGGGCAGAACGGTGAACTGTTGATGGAACCGGGCCGTGCCCCCACAGGCGTCAAGCCGCTGTTTTTCGAGAGCGCCTGCGGGGTGCTGGCTTTCGCCGAGCCAGGGCCGCTGTTCAGCCTGTTGGGGGAGTGCCCGGTGACGCTGGCAGAGGCCGGCAACGATCCAGACTCGTGGTTCTGGGAACTGTTCCAGCACCACCTGAGCCCGCAGGTGCGGGGGCTGTTTGGCTTCCTGCGGTTGCTGCCGGCGCCCAGGAAATTGAACTTCGGTTGTCGCTTCACGGTGACGCTGGGGAAGTCCAGGGTCGTGGGTTACCTGTGGCTGACGCCAGAACGCTTGCTGGCACTGTGCGAGGCCGGCCCGTGGCAGCCGATAGCGGGGCCCTTGCCGGCTTCGTTCCAGTTGTCAGTGGCGATGACCCTGGGCCGCTTGAAGCTCTCCATCGCGCAATTGAACGGTGTCCGTGCCGGTGACGTGGTGATGCTTGAACAGCCCTTTTTCGATGTGCAGGGCAATGGTCACCTGTATGTCGGCAAGCACCGGCTGCAAGGGTGCATTGATGATGAATCCGGGCCGTTGTGCCTGACACTTGTTTCGATCGAGGAAACGTCCGTGGACGAGGATTTTGCAACATCGCAGTACCCGGGGGATGAGCTGGATGAACCGGTAGTGAATGTCTTTGGCCACGAGCCTTTCGATGAGTTGAGCATGGCCCTGACAGTTCGTTGTGGCACCCTGAACCTGACCCTGGGCGAACTGCGCAATCTCGCCCCCGGTGCAGTGTTGGGCATTGCCGGATACGCGCCGGGCATGGCCGGGCTTTATTACGGCGACAGGCCGATCGGGCAAGGGCAGTTGGTGGAAGTAGACGGGCGCCTTGGTTTGCAGTTGTCCCGCGTGATTTTTTCGCGATGACATTTCAGGGGGTCGACCCCCTTATCCTGGCACTGTTTTTAGGTTCGCTGTCGCTGATGCCAATGCTGCTGATCATCTGCACATCGTTCTTGAAGATCGTGATTGTGCTGATGATCACCCGTAACGCCATCGGTGTGCAGCAGGTGCCTCCGAGCATGGCCATCAATGGAATAGCGCTGGCCGCGACGCTGTTCATCATGGCGCCCGTGGGCTACCAGATTGCCGAGAACGTCAAGGCTTCGCCCGTGGACATGAGTAGCGTGCAGGCGCTTCTGGAAACAGGCAAGGAGGCCATACAGCCGTTGCGCGCGTTCATGCTGCGCAACACCGACCCGGATGTGTTGACCCACCTGCTGGAAAACAGCGCGCGCATGTGGCCGCCTGAAATGGCGCAGAGCACTCAGCGCGAAGACTTCATCCTGTTGGTCCCGGCGTTTGTATTGTCGCAGTTGCAGGCGGGGTTCGAGATCGGCTTCCTGATCTACATTCCGTTCATCGTCATCGACCTGATCGTGTCCAACCTGCTGCTGGCCCTGGGGATGCAGATGGTCTCGCCCATGACCATTTCCCTGCCGCTCAAGCTGCTGTTGTTCGTGATGGTTTCCGGGTGGTCGCGATTGCTCGACAGCCTGTTCCTTTCTTACCTCTGAGTGCCCTATGGAACCGATTGTGCTGTTCAAGCAGGGTATGTTGCTGGTGGTGGTGCTGTCGGCGCCGCCGCTGATCGTGGCGGTGATCGTCGGCGTGCTGACCTCCCTGGTGCAGGCCCTGATGCAGATCCAGGACCAGACGCTGCCCTTCGGCATTAAGCTGGTCGCGGTGGGCATTACGCTGGTATTGACCGGCCGCTGGATCGGCCTGGAGTTGATCCAGTTGATCAACCTGATGTTCGACATGATCGCCCGTTCGGCATTGAACTGAGGGAACACGCGTGCAGATCTATCTAGAATATTTGCCAAGCCTGGTGGTGGCCATGGCGCGCATTTATCCTGTCGCGATTCTGGTGCCGGCGTTTTGTTTCCAGCACATAAGAGGCAGGTTTCGGAACGTGATCGTGATGGTCATGGCGTTGATTCCGACACCCGGTATTCATGCCGCCATGAGTGGCCAGGATTACTCCGTGTTGATGCTCATCGGCCTGGTACTCAAGGAAGCTGCCCTGGGGTTTTTACTGGGGACCCTGTTGGCCATGCCGTTCTGGATGTTCGAGTCGGTGGGCGCGCTGCTGGATAACCAGCGCGGAGCCTTGGCGGGTGGCCAACTCAACCCATCGCTGGGGCCGGATGCCACCCCCATCGGGCACCTGTTCAAACAGTTGGTGATTTATCTGCTGATCGTCATGCTGGGGCTGAGCGTGTTGACCCAGGTGATCTGGGACAGCTACCTGATCTGGCCGGCCACCGCCTGGCTGCCGCTGCCGGCCGTCAATGGCTTCAGCGTGTTCCTCGGCGTACTCGGCGACACCTTTACCTACATGATGCTGTACGCCGCGCCGTTTATTGCGGTGCTGCTGTTTCTCGAGTTCGGCTTCGCGGTGCTGGGGCTGTACAGCCCGCAGTTGCAGGTTTCAACCCTGGCAACGCCGGTCAAGTGCCTTGCCGGGCTTGTGGTTCTGCTGCTGTATTTTCCATTGCTGCAGGATTTGATCGTCACCCGCATGGCGCAGTTGGCAGACCTCAAGCATTCCATCGGCCTGATGTTTCAGGGGGTTGCACCATGAGTGATTCGGGGGAGAAAAAACACGCCGCCACCCCCAAGAAGCTCAAGGATCAGCGTAAGAAAGGCCAGGTCGCCCAAAGCCAGGACGTCGGCAAGTTACTGGTGCTGACGGCCTTGAGTGAAATCGCGTTGTTCACCGCTGAAACCAGCATGCAGCGCTTCCAGCAATTGCTGGTGCTGGCGATGTCGGGCATCGGCCGGCCCTTTGTGCGGGCCCTGGAAGAAGTGCTGATGGAAGGCCTGCTGATGTTTTTTTCGTTCGCCCTGTTGATGGCCGGGGTGGCGATTGCGGTGAAGCTGATCAGCAGTTGGTTGCAGTTCGGCTTCCTGTTCGCGCCGGAAAGCCTGACCCCGGACTTCAGCCGCCTCAACCCGGTCAGCCAAATCAAGCAGATGTTCTCCGCCCAGTCGGTGATGAACCTGTTGATGGGATTGGTTAAGGCGCTGTTGCTGACCCTGGTGCTGTACGTGGTGATCGAACCGTCGTTGTCGGCGTTGATCAACCTGGCCACCAGCGATTTGCAGAGCTATATCCTGGCGCTCATCACCTTGTTCCGTCACTTGCTGCACGCCACCCTGGGGTTGTTGCTGGTGCTGGCACTGATCGACATGGCGATGCAGAAACACTTCTTCGCCAAGCGCATGCGCATGACCCAGGTGGAGGTGATGAAGGAATACAAGGACATGGAAGGCGACCCCCACGTCAAGGGGCAGCGGCGTCAGTTGGCCTATCAACTGGCCCAGGAAGAGCCGAAGGTCAAGCTGCCCAAGCTGGAAGAGTCCGACATGCTGGTGGTCAACCCGACGCACTTTGCTGTCGCGCTGTACTACCGGCCGGGCAAAACCCCGCTGCCGCTGCTGGTGGATAAAGGCACGGATGCCGAGGCCCGGAAACTGATAGACCGGGCCAAGGCGGCCGACGTGCCGGTGATCCAGTGTGTGTGGCTCGCGCGCACGCTGTACGAGAAGAAGCTTGGGGCGAACATCCCCCGGGAGACGTTGCAGGCGGTAGCGTTCCTCTACCGCACCCTGCGTGAGCTCAACGACGAGGCCAAGCGTGAAACGCTGGAGTTTCCGGAGCTTATGCAACGTTAACGGTAGCGGTGCACGTCCAGCATACCGAGGCAGCCCAGTGAAAGCAGCTTGCCGATGATGTCATCTGCCTCCTCTGCACCTGCCGGCAGCGCGTGCCAGATCACCAGGGCATCCTTGGCATCGAGACAGGCATAGTAGCCGTCAAACGCCACCGCCTGTTCAAAAATCCGCTCCAGTACCCGTTCCAACTGTCCGGCTTCCAGCGCTCCACGGTCGACCCGCAACGCAAGCCCAGGTTTACCACCGGCCTTTATTGGGTACACGCTTATGCCCGGGCTGAGGGGCAGGTGGGCGTCCTTGCCGCCCACCAGGTTATCCAGGAATACCTGGCGAGACGACGTATCGTTCGGCCCCATGGAGCTTACCGTTCCAGTGAGATCGTTTGATAGTCGGAGCGCTCGCCGTCAGGGCCCGATTCGACGCGCATCTGCGGCGGCCACCAGACCACCAGCTTATCGGCGCCCGATTGCGGGCGTGAACAGGAGTCGCCCTTGCACGTCGGCGTACAACCAACGATAAGCAGGGCCAGGCCGAGGAGGGTGAGCAGGCGTTTCATGGCGCGTTCTTCCGGGTGGGGGTGATCAGGGAGGGGCGGGGCACACCGATGTGTTCATCTTTGACCACGGGCCGCATGGCGATAAACACCTCCGCCTCTTCCCCCGGCTTGAGCCAGGCACGTGGCCAGACGCTGACAGCCAGGGTCTGGGAGTTGCTGCATTCTTTCTCATCGATGCGCACGTTGCGGTTGAACTGATTGCGCACCACCACCACGGCCACATTGAACTGCGGGCCTGCATACCATTGGCTGCGTTCGGTGTTCAGTGACAGCAGGTCGCGGGTGCTGCATAAGGTGTTCAGCCCCAGAGGCATCGGTGCCGCCTTGAAAGCCTTGGGGACTTCCCCACTGACCAGATGCGCCAGGGCGGCCGTAATGTCACTGCGTTTTATGACGGGCTGATGGGGGGAGTAGCGTCTGGCCAGCGGAGTCAGGGCCGCCTGCAACTCGGCCTGATCGGCTTGCGGTAAGTAGCGCGACGGATCGTCCTGGTCGCCGATGACGCGCGGAGTGAGGATGAACAGGCGTTCACGGCGATTATTCTGGCGCTCGGTCGAGGAAAACAATGCCTTGCCCAACAGCGGAATATCGCCCAGTAGGGGAATCTTTCTTTGTTTGTCGGCACTTTCAGTGACATGGAAACCGCCAACCACCAGCGAGCGCTTTTCTGCCATTACGGCCTGGGTGCTGACTTTGCCCCGGCGTACATCAAGGTTGTCGGGATTAGTGTTGTCCTCGGCGAAATTTCCATCTTCAATGTCCACCGCCAAATGGATCTGGTGACCGCCGCGACTGGTGGTAACCCGGGGGACCACCTGGAAACTGGTGCCCACGGTGACAGGCAAAATGGTTGCGTATTCACTGCCGCGAGAGAGGTACTGGGTGCGGTTGAAGTCGATTACCGCGGGTTGGTTCTCCAGGGTGAGCACCGAAGGGTTCGAGACCAGGGTTGCCAGTCCCTTTTCTTCGAGCGCACGGATATCGGCGTAGAAACGATCGCGGTTATTAATCGACACCTGCGACGAGGTGCCGGGTGCCATGTTGACCCTGAAGCGGCTGTTCTGGAAGCCCCAGTTCACCCCGAATTCGCGCAGCTGCGTACGCTCGATATCGAGAATGATCGCATCGATTTCGATCAGCTTGCGCGCGACGTCGAGCTGGTTGATCAGCTCGCGGTACATGGCGTGGCGTTCAGGCAAGTCATAAATCAGCACGGCGTTGTTGCGCACATCGGCTTCGACGCGTATTCGGCCGCCGGATACCGGCGCTCGTGGGGTCAGTGCAGGCCCGGCGTCCACTTGCCCTGTGTTGCCATTGGCACCGAACATCTGGCCCAGCAGCGGGTTTCCCAACCGCGGCACATTTGGCGTAAGAGGGGCTGGCTGGGATGTTGGGCGTTGGGTCAGCCCTGTGAGCGTCGAGGTGGAGCGCGGTTCCAGCAGCCCGCGTAAAATGCTGGCGACCCCGGGCACATTGAGTTTTTCGCCACGGTAATCCACCTGGCGGTCCGCCGCATTGGCGAACTTCAGTGGGTAACTGAGCACGCTCTGTTTCTCGTCCGGTGAGCGGCGCTGGCTGCTGAAGTGCTTGATCTGTTCGATATAACGCTTGGGGCCGGAGACGAGTACCACACCGTCTTCCGGCAACTCGCCCCACCCGAAACGGCTGTCGAGCAGGCCAATATCGGTGAGGGCCTGCTTGAGGTCTGCGATGGTCTCTGAAGAGACCTCCAGGCGCGCTGACTCCTGCTGGTCCAGCGTGCTGACGAATAGGGTGTTGTTGTAGAGATACCATTGAAAACGATGCTCAACGGCCAATCTGTCCAGCATGGACTGCGGGGTGTTCGCGCGGATCTTACCGTTGACGTTGCCTTCCAGCAGGCCTTCGATTTGCAACTGTGTGCCGAAGGCCTGGGCGAAGTCTTCAAGCACTTCCCTTAGCGGTTTGTGCTCTGCCTCGTAGGCATAGGCGGTGTTTTTCCACTCGGCGGGAATGGCAGCAAAACTGGTGTGCGCCGGAGCGAGCAAACAAGCCAGTGCGATCAGGCATCGCCAATCCGCACGTCGAAATGAAATTTCAGGCGGGTTTATGCGCAAGCTGCTGCGCTTGTAGGTTTTGTTATACATGGAAGGTTCTCTATTTCAGTGCAGCGGCTTACGTAACACGGTGGCCTGGCACTTGCGCGCAGGTTTCGCCTGGCGAGCAACGACGCTGCGCCAGGTGTCGCGCTGGTTGAGGAGTGCTTCGAGAGCGTTCAACAGTTGGTCCTGACTGCAACCCCGTGGCAGGCCTTGCACCAGCCAGAGATGGCCGGTTCTGGGACAAAGGGCCAGTGCGCCCTCGAAATGTGCCAGGCTGGCCCCTCCGAGACGTAGCCAGGCCTGCAACGGATAGGTTGTGAGACCAGGGCGAGTCAGTTGAATACGCAGCAGCAGGTGATTTTCATAGCACTGCAGGCTCAGCTCGTCGTCGTTTTCATACACCCGGGCCTGTGGTTGATGGCCATTCAAACAATCAATCAAGGTTGAGTGCCAATCATCAGGAACTGTTTGCGAGAACATAGTTTTTAGTCTCGTTTTTGAGGGTCTGCAAGGCTGACGCCATCGACACTTTCTTCGCTATGTTGAGTGATTGCTCGGTCATCTGGGTGAACAGCATCTTCAGCTCTTCTATGTCTTGCATTTCATCAACATCCTTTGTGATGTCCCCGAAGTTCTTTTCGTCCCGGGCCAGTTCCCGGTATAGCTTTGAAAGCCTGTGGTCGTCACTAATCATGGGTTGTCTCCGTGGTTGCTACCTCATGTGTGGCCGCTGATGTGTTACAGGTTCCATCGGTCTAGGAAATTTGTTGAAAAACAGCGCTCATCGATGCCGTGAATCACTTGAGGGGGCGGGTATCAGATGGTCCAGAGCATCGGCCCAATTGATATGAAAGACGCCGTCTTTTGTCTCAAGCAGCAATGACTGGGCGCTGACAGCGTTATCGACTCGAAGTGTCCACGGCACATCGACCAGGCGAGCGAGCCACTGTTCGACGGCTTCTCTGTCCTGTGGATGGCACAGCAGGTTCGCGTTGACGGGAGGCAGTTGAGCCGCCAGCAGTTGGTTGAGTAGAGCCCTGATGCGCTGGGGGGGCGGGGTCTCATCCAGGAAACCCCGAATGGCGGTGCTGATCACTGAGGTTGCGACCTGTTCCAGGCTCTCATGCATCGCCTGACGTTCCGACTCCCAGCGTTGCAGAATGGGGTTGGCGCGTTGCCAGAAGTTTTCGCCTGCCTCTTCCAATACGCGCTCACACTGGGCTTGAGCCTGTTCTATGAGCGAAAGTGCCTGGGCTTGGGCGCGCTCGATCAACTTGCTGGCCTGGGTGAAGTCGACAAGCATTTCCCTAGGAATCAGAGCTGGCGGCAACTGTGTGTTAACGGTATGCAGCTCGATTTTTTTGGGGCAAAACATACTGGTTTTTCTCACGAGGGCAGGTGCTGGGTTTCGTTGAGGATGTTTGACGTTGCCCGCCAGAGGGCGGCTTGCCACAGGGTGTCCAAGCGGCCGTGGGTGCTGAGCAACCTGGGGTGCGATTCCAGTTCAAGTACTCGCTGGCGGGCAAAGCTCAGGCGCAACCGCTGCCAGATGGCCGGTGATACCCAGGCGCGCAGGTAATGCAGAGGGTCGTCAACGGTCGCTGGCAACAGCACTTCGGGTGTCATTGCCTTGGTCAGGCGCTGGCACCAGAGGTGCTGTTCTCGGCTCAAGCGGCTGTCGCGGCTGGGGTTGTCTATTTCTTTGACCAACAACAGGGCAAGGTCTTGTTGTGGCGGACTACAGGTCAGTACCAGTTGGAATATAGGCGCGGAAGGGCGGGGAGGAAGTTCAGGCTCGATCTCGAACAAAAGGCTCACCCGTTGATGAAAAGCGCGTGAGAGCGTCTCTGTTTCCGCAAAGCGGTTCTGCGTGTACCAGTCGCGGTGCGCGTTTTCCCAAGGGGAAACCCACCATCGAACCCACATGAGGTCCTTATTCATGGGCAGGTACGGTCGCAGACTCTTTCGGTTGGTTGTCCTTAGTCCGTCGGCGCCAGAGTAACCCTGCAGCGCCTCCCAGCAGTAAGGCGATCAAGGAGGCTATGATACTGGTGCGCCAGAACACGAGGTCTTGCTCCGGTACCAGGAAGGGCCCGAGATAGTTGAGTTGTTGCTTCTCCTGATAGGCGGTAGCCGGCACGAAAACGACGGTCAGTTTTTGCGTGTTTTCTATCGCTGAGGCCATACCGGGGATGCTGCTGGCAACCATCCTTCGCACGCGGGGTTGAATGTTGTCGGGGTCCAGTCGCGGATCATGCTTGATGAACACCGAGGCGGACGCCGGTTGTACCGGTTCTCCAGGTGCCACCCGCTCCGGCAGCACAACATGGACGCGCGCAACGATCACGCCATCGATATTCGACAGTGTGGCTTCCAATTCTTGTGACAGTGCATAGATATAGCGCGCCCGTTCTTCCAGCGGCGTGGAAATGACCCCCTCCTTGCGAAAGATATCTCCCAAGGTGGAGCGGCCCACTTTGGGTAGACCGGCGGCCTCCAGCGTGCGAACAGCCCGGCTGATGTCGTTTGCCCGGACGCGAACGACCACGCCGTCTTTGGCCGGAATCTTCTGGGCGCGGATCTGCTTGTCCGCCAACTCGGCAACAACTTCGTTTGCTTCCTGCTCGGACAGCTGACGATGGAGTTCTACGCTCTCACCGCAGCCGGCGAGCATCAATGTCGATAAACAAAAGAGCGTGATGGATAGATAGCGATGCATGCGGCTATGCCAGGTTGGAGATTTTATCGAGGCCTTTCACCAGCATGCCGCACACCTTGACCGGAGCCACCACTTCAAAGTTCGCGAGGGCAAGTGCTTGTGGCAGCGCATGGGAGGCCTCGGTCTGCTTGTTCCGCAGCACGTCATCCATTCCTTTTTTCACGCGGGCGAACGACGACTTGGAATCGCTCAGGTTGAATAGGTTATCGGGCATAGAGGGGGCGATTCTTTTGTAGTGCGCTGCGGAATGATCAAGTTGCGCGTTGAAGAAATTCATATCGGAGGTCCCGTTAAATGCGGTGGGCGACTCAGCCGCAACATCCCAGGACCTTTTTTGCACCCTCTCGGCGTCGTTGATGTACATATGAAACTCCCTGGAACGTGTCCATTACAGTGCTAGTGGTAACACTGGCACTCCCCGGCACAGGCAGGGGAGGCCAGGATTATTTAGTTTGGAAACCGTACTTTGCCAGCGAGCGTCATTTTCGAGTTGGCGCTATCAATTGCCCTGCCCGTCTTCGTGTCCGCGACGCCGTCTATCATCCTTGATATGGCAACTTTGTTGTTTTCTTCCCTGGCCCACGCTGCCGTAGATTCTACCGCCGCCGAAGACGACCCTTGAGACGGACCACCGATTGGAGGAGTACTCATTTAATTTACCTTTGTATGAGGTAGGATGGTGTGCAGAGATTGTTCGTTCTGTATCTACACAGTTTGTGAGCAATTGTGATCGCTCGTAGGCTAAGTGGCTGATGCCGTGAGTTTCGTTCCTGACGTGAACAAGGTACATGTTTGTAAATGTTTCAAACCTGTTTGAAAGAGGCGCTTGAAATCAACTTGAATATCTCTGCTTGATTTCAAGGGGTAAATACTTTCAGTTGTTTCATTCGATAGTAAAGCGTGCGAAGCGCGACCCCCAACTCTGCCGCTGCACTGTCGACGCTGTGTTCATGACGCTGCAGCGACTCCTCAATCAATACTTTTTCGATCTGTTGCAGGCGTGCCTTCAAATTCATCTCGGTCTGTGGCGCAAGGCTTGTAGGGAGCGGGGCTAGGCCCAAAACGAAGCGTTTAGCGGCTGAGCGAAGTTCGCGAATATTACCGAGCCAAGGGTGACAGAGTAACTCCTGTAGCAGCGCGCCTGCTGGGGCTTGCACGGGGCACTTAAAGGCCTCTGCTTCTTGTTTGATCATATTAAGAAACAACGGGATAATTAACTCCCGACGCTCCCGCAAAGGGGGGAGATGGATATTGACGACATTGAGACGGAAATACAGATCCCGTCGGAAGGCACCTCGTTCCACCATCTCGTGCAACGATTGCTGGGCAGAAGCGATGACACGCATATCCACTTGGATTAATCGGGTCGAGCCCAGGCGTTCGACCCCTCGACATTCCAGTACCCGCAGCAGCTTGGCTTGGAGCGACAACGGCATGCTGTCGATTTCGTCGAGGTATAAGGTGCCCAGGTGTGCAGCTTCGACAAAGCCTGCCCGTGATTGCATTGCACCGGTGTAGGCGCCGCTGTTGACCCCGAATAGTTGGCTTTCCGCCAGGCTTTCGGGAATTGCAGCACAGTTGACGGCGACGAAGTTACCTCGCCGGCCCGACAAGCGATGGATGCGTTGGGCCAAAGTATCCTTACCAGTGCCGGTTTCTCCCAGCAAAAGTATATCGATGTTTAATGCCGCAGTATTGTTGATAGTGGCTTCAATGGTTGGGCATTCAGTAAATGGATCATCCGTTTCAAACTTGCTTTGATAGGAGGCCGACATATCGCTGTTGCTCCTATTGTATCCCATTGTTTTACTGAGGGGCTTCCCTGCTGACCTGCATAAGTAGAACGGAATTTATCTGGTTTGTCATTCTGTTGGAAAGTGCGAAATAGACGTTTGTGATGTGCGAAAACCAAAAAATCTTAAGTTAAATATTATTCAAGTGGGGGCTCACTCGTGATTGCCTGATAATGGGTCGGAATAATCTTAAGTTCTGGGGTGTTATGGAGGATTGGCGTATTTTTACGTATTGAGGGCTGTGGTTGTTTTATAGGTTTGCCGTATTAAGATGTTAGGGGATTTTTCAAAGTCGATCGTTGTAGAGGGTTGCAAACATCGCCCACAAAAAAGCCGATGCAGTGCATCGGCTTTTTGTGCTGCGGCATAGGCCGCAGATGACGCTTAGACGTTGAAGCGGAAGTGCATCACGTCACCATCCTTGACGATGTATTCCTTGCCTTCCAAGCGCCATTTACCGGCTTCCTTGGCACCGGCTTCACCCTTGAACTGGATGAAGTCGTTGTAGGCGATGACTTCGGCGCGGATGAAGCCTTTTTCGAAGTCGGTGTGGATCACGCCAGCCGCTTGCGGGGCAGTGGCACCGACCTTGACGGTCCAGGCGCGCACTTCTTCAACACCGGCGGTGAAGTAGGTCTGCAGGTGCAGCATTTCGTAGCCGGCACGGATCACGCGGTTCAGGCCAGGCTCTTCCAGGCCCAGGGCCTCGAGGAACATGTCTTTCTCTTCGCCGTCTTCCAGCTCGGCGATTTCCGCTTCGATCTTGTTGCACACCGGAACAACCATCGCGCCTTCTTCTTCGGCAATGGCCATGACCACGTCGAGCAGCGGGTTGTTCTCGAAACCGTCTTCAGCCACGTTGGCGATGTACATCACCGGCTTGGTGGTCAGCAGGTGGAAGCCCTTGATCACGGCCTTTTCGTCGGCGCTCATGCTCTTCATCAGGCTGCGTGCCGGCTTGCCCAGGGTGAAGTGGGCAATCAACTGCTCCAGCAGGGCTTTCTGGACCACTGCGTCCTTGTCGCCGCCCTTGGCGTTACGCGTCACTTTTTGCAGCTGCTTCTCGCAGCTGTCGAGGTCGGCGAAGATCAGTTCCAGGTCGATGATCTCGATGTCGCGTTTCGGGTCGACGCTGTTGGAAACGTGAATCACGTTCTCGTCTTCGAAGCAGCGGACCACGTGCGCAATGGCATCGGTCTCGCGGATGTTGGCGAGGAACTTGTTGCCCAGGCCTTCACCTTTCGACGCGCCGGCAACCAGGCCTGCGATGTCGACGAACTCCATGGTGGTCGGCAGGATGCGCTTTGGATTCACGATGGCCGCCAGGGCGTCCAGGCGTGTATCGGGCATCGGCACGATACCGGTGTTCGGCTCGATGGTGCAGAAGGGGAAGTTCTCCGCCGCAATCCCGGATTTGGTCAGGGCGTTGAACAGGGTGGACTTGCCGACGTTAGGTAGGCCGACGATGCCGCAATTGAATCCCATGGTGTTTCCCCTCGGGTAAAGAGTCAGGCCTTCTGGCTGTGCAGGTTTTTCATCGCACGGTTCCATTCACCGGCGAAGATATCCGGCAGCACGCCGAGGGCAAAATCGATGCTGGCATCGAGTTTTTCCTGTTCGGCGCGTGGCGCACGACCCAGGACGAAATTTGAAACCATACTGGCAACGCCCGGGTGGCCGATGCCAAGCCGCAAGCGGTAAAACGTATTCTGATTGCCCAACTGCGCGATGATGTCCCGCAGGCCATTATGCCCGCCATGGCCGCCGCCTTGCTTGAGCTTGGCAACGCCGGGTGGCAGGTCAAGTTCGTCATGGGCCACCAGGATTTCTTCGGGTTTGATCCGGAAGAAGCCCGCAAGCGCCGCGACAGCCTGGCCGCTGCGGTTCATGTAGGTGGTGGGAATCAACAGACGAACATCCTGACCTTGATGCGAAAAGCGTCCGGTCAGGCCGAAATATTTGCGATCGGCCGTAAGGTTTACACCTTGTGCGTGGGCGATGCGCTCAACAAAAAGGGCCCCCGCGTTATGCCGGGTCTGTTCGTATTCGGCGCCTGGATTTCCCAGGCCAACGATCAGTTTAATGGCAGTCACGACAGGGGCCCTTCCTTTGGAGTTGTGGATAACATCGCCGTGGGTGCGGCGAAAGTGGACGACAAAAACTCATTAACCGTAGAGGCCAACTTCGCATTCTCGCCCGCTTTCTCGCTACGTTCCGGTCCGCGATGTTTCCTCAAGCTCCGGCATTACAGAGTGAATTACTCTGCAGCGCCTTCTTCAGCTTCTGGTGCAACGCGTGGAGCGTGTACGTTTGCAACAGCTTTGTCATCACCGTGAGCCAGTGCAACAAACTCAACGCCTTTAGGGGCCTTGAGGTCGGACAGGTGGATGATGTCGCCGATTTCAGCAGCCGACAGGTCGACTTCGATGAACTCAGGCAGGTCTTTCGGCAGGCAGGTCACTTCGATCTCGGCTACAACGTGCGAGATTTCGCCGCCTTTCTTGACCGGAGCTTCTTCACCAACAAAGTGCACAGGCACGATAGCGGTCAGTTTTTGACCGGCTACAACGCGAATGAAGTCAGCGTGCAGTACGTGGCCCTTGGCTGGGTGACGTTGCAGTGCCTTGATGATGACGTTCTGCTTCTTGCCACCCACGTTCAGCTCGATGATGTGGCTGTAGGCCGCGTCGTTTTCGAGCAGTTTGGCGATTTCTTTAGCCAGCATGCTGATGGATTCAGGGGCTTTTTCGCCACCGTAAACTACAGCTGGAACCAGGCTTGCGAGACGACGCAGGCGGCGGCTCGCACCTTTCCCCAGGTCGGAACGCAGTTCAGCATTCAAAGTAAATTCGTTCATGTTGTATCTCCAAAATAACCACATTCGCCCTAGCGTTTGCGACCAGCGCTAAAGGCGATATGGGCAAAAAAGCCCCGCCCCAGCAGAATGCTGGGGCGGGGCGCTTTTCGTCAGGTTGATGCGGCTAAGGTTTGACCCTTAACGGAACATCGCGCTGATCGATTCTTCGTTGCTGATGCGGCGAACCGCTTCGGCAACTACCGGTGCGATATCCAGTTGGCGGATACGCGAACAGGCTTGAGCGGCAGCGGACAACGGGATGGTGTTAGTCACCACCAGTTCGTCCAGCATTGAGTTCTCGATGTTCTCGATCGCTCGGCCCGACAGCACAGGGTGTGTGCAGTAGGCGAAGACTTTTGCTGCACCGTGCTCTTTCAAGGCTTTCGCCGCATGGCACAGGGTGCCGGCGGTGTCGACCATGTCATCAACCAGAATACAGGTACGCCCTTCGACATCACCGATGATATGCATCACTTCAGAGTGATTGGCTTTCTCGCGGCGTTTGTCGATGATCCCGAGGTCCACGCCCAGGGATTTGGCAACAGCCCGTGCACGCACGACGCCACCAATGTCCGGGGACACGATCATCAGGTTTTCAAAGCGCTGGTCTTCGATGTCATCCACCAGGACGGGGGAGCCGTAGATGTTATCTACCGGAATATCGAAGAACCCCTGGATTTGGTCAGCGTGCAGGTCAACCGTGAGAACACGGTCGATGCCTACCACGGTCAGCATGTCAGCAACGACTTTCGCGCTGATAGCCACACGTGCGGAACGCGGACGGCGATCCTGACGGGCATAACCAAAGTAAGGGATTACAGCTGTGATTCGAGTCGCTGAGGAGCGGCGGAAGGCATCAGCCATCACGACGAGTTCCATCAGGTTATCGTTGGTCGGAGCGCAAGTCGGCTGAATAATGAAGACGTCTTTACCGCGAACGTTTTCATTGATCTCGGCAGTAATTTCGCCGTCGGAGAATTTACCGACAGAGATGTCACCGAGAGGGATATGCAGCTGACGTACAACACGCCGAGCCAGATCGGGGTTAGCATTCCCCGTAAAGACCATCATCTTGGACACGCGCAGTACCTAGAGGCTGAGGGTAACCTGGATGAGTATAGAAAATGGCAGGGGCGGCTGGATTCGAACCAACGCATGGCAGGATCAAAACCTGCTGCCTTACCGCTTGGCGACGCCCCTGTATCTGTTGCAACGAGTACCCAGTACTCGGTTCCTTTAGAGCAGACTTTGCAGCTTGCGATGCAACATCGAAACGTTGCTTCCCTTTGCTACAAACCCTGTAAGGGTCTCTGTAAGAAGGGCCGAGACTTTATCAGCTTCAGCTTTGTTTGGGAAGCCCCCAAACACACAACTTCCAGTTCCGGTTAATTTTGCTTCGGTAAATTTACCTAACAAATTCAAAGCGTTACGTACATCTGGATAACGCCTTGCTACAACCGGTAAGCAGTCATTTCGACTGTTTCCCTTGGGAACGGGGCGCACTTTAATGGGAGGAGAGTTACGTGTCAACAGTGGATCTGAAAAAATTTCTGCTGTACTTACAGATACTTGCGGAACAAGCACGACATACCACGGCTCTTCGGGGTCTACAGGGGTGAGTTTCTCCCCCACGCCTTCGGCAAAAGCAGCGTGCCCACGCACGAAAACCGGGACGTCCGCGCCCAGTGTCAGGCCCAGCGCCGCCAGGCGATCGTGGTCCCAACCCAGCTGCCACAAGTGATTCAGGCCGAGCAATGTCGTTGCGGCATTCGAGCTGCCGCCACCGATGCCGCCGCCCATGGGCAGGATTTTTTCGATCCAGATGTCGATGCCCAATGGGCAACCGGATTGTTCCTGGAGTTTTTTCGCGGCCTTCACAATCAGGTTGCTGTCGTGAGGCACGCCTTCGAATTCGGTGTGCAGTTGAATCACGCCGTCATCGCGAACGGCAAAGGTCAGCTCATCGCCGTAGTCGAGAAATTGAAAAATAGTCTGCAGCTCGTGATAGCCGTCTTCACGACGACCGAGAATGTGCAGCATCAAATTCAGTTTGGCCGGGGAGGGCAGGGTCAGACGTTGCGCTGTCATCTCACTGCCCCAGCTTGCGCGGTTGCCAGTCCTTGATCACCAGCGTGACGTCAAGGTCGGTGCCATGCAGCTTGATACGCTCAGGCAGCCAGTAACCGTTCTGTTGCACATAGCTCAGGTATTCGACCTGCCAGCCATCCTGTTCCAGCGAAGCCAGGCGGCTGTCGCCATTGAGGCTCAGGCGGCTCTTGCTGTCTGGCGCCGGAAGACCGCGTACCCACCACACCAGGTGCGATACGGGGAGTTTCCAGCCCATCTGTTCTTCCAGCAGGGCTTCCGGCGTCGGCGCCTCAAAGCGGCCCTGATTGGCCACTTCCAGGCTGACTTGCCCCGGTCGGCCGGTCAGGCGTGCCGCACCGCGGCCCAGCGGGCCGGACAGGCGAATGTCGTAATAGTCCTGGCGTTGCAGCCAGAACAAGGTGCCACTGCCTGAATCTTTCGGGGCGCGAATGCCGACCTTGCCCTCAATCTGCCAGCCATCAAGGCTGCTCAGTTGATCCTTGTGCTGCTGCCATTGCGCGGGGTTACCCGGGCCCTCGACAGATTCACGGGTGCCAAGGCCTGAACAGCCGGCGAGCAGGGCGATAAAGCTGAAAACGATGACGTGGCGCAAAAACATAAAATTAAAGGGTCTCGGATCCGGTCAGGCGCTTGATGGTACTGCGCAGGATTGGGCTTTCGGGCTGTTCCTTGAGGAACTTCTCCCAGATTTGTCGCGCTTCACGCTGCTTGCCGTTGGCCCAGAGCACTTCGCCCAGGTGTGCGGCCACTTCCTGGTCGGGGAAGCGCTCCAGCGCCTGGCGCAGCAGCCGTTCGGCTTCGTCCAGGTTACCCAGGCGGTAATTCACCCAGCCGAGGCTGTCGAGTACGGCCGGGTCTTCCGGGTTCAGCTGGTGAGCCTTTTCAATCAACTCCTTGGCTTCGGCGTAACGCGTTGTACGGTCGGACAAGGTGTAACCCAGGGCGTTCAGTGCCATGGCGTTGTCCGGATCGCGCTTGATGATCAGGCGCAGGTCTTTTTCCATCTGCGCCAGGTCATTGCGTTTTTCCGCCTGCATGGCGCGGGTGTACAGCAGGTTCAGGTCGTCCGGGTATTGCAGCAAGGCTTGCTGGAGGATTTTCCAGGCGCGATCGCCTTGCTTATTGGCCGACAACGTCTCGGCCTGGATCAGGTACAGCTGGATCGCGTAGTCCGGCTCGGCCTCCCGTGCGGCGGCCAGGCGTTTTTCGGCCTCGTCGGTGCGACCGTTGCTCATCAGGATATCGGCCTGGCGCAGTTGGGCCGGCAGGTAATCATTGCCTGGGCCGACCTGGGCGTACTCAAGCAATGCGGCCTGCGGGTCGTTACGCTCTTCAGCGATGCGGCCCAGGTTCAGGTGCGCTGAATCCACGTGGCTTTCGCGGGCGATCAAGTCTTCCAGGTAGCCCTTGGCCTCATCCCATGCCTTGGCTTCCAGGCACACCAGTGCCAGGGAGTAGCGCAGTTCGTCATCGTCCGGGTATTGCTGGACGAGGTTGGCGAACTGCACCTTGGCGTCTTCCATGCGGTCCTGTTCAACCAGCATGCGGGCATAGGTCAGCAACAGGCGCTTGTCGCCCGGGTACTTCTTGATGCTTTTTTCCAGCAGCGGAATCGCTTCCTTGCCGCGGTTGAGGTTCTGCAGCAGGCGGGCGCGCAGCAGGATCGGCGCGATCTCGCCCTCTTCCGGCGGGTGTTGCTCCAGCAACTTCAGCGCGGCCTCGGGCTCATCATCCTGTTGCAGCAACAGCGCCTTGCCGAAAATCAGCTGGCTGTTGTTCGGGTGTTTTTGCAGCAGGCGGTCGAAACTCTTCATCAGGCCGTTGCGGGTGTCCTGATCGGTGTCGGCGGCCGACAGCGCGAGGAAGTCGAAATGCGTGTCGCCCTTGCCCTGCAGGACTTTCTCCATATACACCATGGAGTCGTCATAGCGCCCGGCGCGGGCCAGTTGAATGGCGGCTGCCCGTTGCGCCTCGAGATCGTCCGGGGCGTTTTTCGCCCAGATCAGTGAGGTGTCCAGGGCGGCCTGATCGGCGCCCAGGTACTCGGCGATACGAAACGCGCGCTCGGAAATCCCCGGGTCCTGAGTATTGATGGCCTGGGTCACGTAGTTATCCAGGGCAATGTCGAAACGATTGCGCTGGCCGGCCAGCTCCGCGCTCAGCAGGCTGAAGACCGTTTCTTCACTGAACGAGGAATAAACCTTGGGCTTTTCAGGGGCGGGGGTGCTGTCTTCTACCGGCGGCGTACCGTCCGGCGACACGGGTGCCATGGCCTGGCAGCCGCTGAGAAAGACAAAAGCAAGGAGCAACGCGGAAGATCTATTCATATAGGAGGAGGACGACTAACCTGCGGTCGGATCATCATGACACAAGCCTTCGGCCAAACATAACCGAGTCTCAGTGGATGCCTTTATAGACACAAGGCATTAGGACAATAGACTACGGTGGTTGTTCTGAATCATTCGAAGTAGGACAATTGTCGGCTTCCCGACATCATCAGCGATATTGAATGGCCTTCCTTGCACTCGGTATTAACCACAAGACTGCTTCTGTAGACGTCCGCGAGCGCGTGGCTTTTACTCCCGAGCAGTTGGTTGAGGCCTTGCAGCAGCTCTGCCGGCTCACCGACAGTCGCGAAGCTGCGATCCTTTCGACCTGCAATCGCAGCGAGCTCTATATAGAGCAGGAACATCTTTGCGCGGATGGGGTGCTGCGTTGGCTGGCCGATTACCACCATTTGAGCCTTGATGAGCTGCGCCAAAGCTCATATGTGCACGAAGAGGATGCGGCAGTTCGTCACATGATGCGCGTCGCCTCCGGGCTCGATTCGCTGGTGCTGGGCGAACCGCAGATCCTCGGCCAGATGAAGTCGGCCTACGCCGTGGCCCGCGAGGCCGGCACTATCGGTCCGCTGCTGGGGCGCTTGTTCCAGGCCACCTTCAATTCCGCCAAGCAGGTGCGCACCGACACCGCCATCGGTGAAAACCCGGTGTCCGTGGCGTTTGCCGCCGTCAGCCTGGCCAAACAGATTTTCAGTGACTTGCAGCGCAGCCAGGCCCTGCTGATCGGCGCCGGCGAGACCATCACCCTGGTCGCCCGCCATCTGCACGAGCTGGGGGTGAAGCGCATCGTCGTCGCCAACCGTACCCTAGAACGCGCCAGCATCCTGGCCGAGCAGTTCGGTGCCCACGCGGTGTTGCTTTCCGACATCCCGGCCGAGCTGGTGCGCAGCGACATCGTCATCAGTTCCACCGCCAGCCAGTTGCCGATCCTTGGAAAAGGCGCGGTGGAAAGCGCGCTGAAACTGCGCAAGCACAAGCCGATTTTCATGGTGGATATCGCCGTTCCCCGGGATATCGAGCCTGAAGTCGGCGAGTTGGACGACGTTTACCTCTACAGCGTCGACGACCTGCACGAAGTGGTGGCCGAAAACCTCAAGAGTCGCCAGGGTGCAGCCCAGGCCGCCGAGGAGATGGTCAGCACCGGTGCCGACGATTTCATGGTGCGCCTGCGTGAACTGGCGGCAGTGGACGTGCTCAAGGCTTACCGTCAGCAAGGCGAACGCTTGCGGGACGAGGAATTGATCAAGGCCCAGCGTATGCTCGCCAATGGCAGCAGCGCTGAAGACGTGCTGATGCAACTGGCGCGCGGCCTGACCAACAAATTGCTGCACGCCCCCAGTGTTCAGTTGAAAAAGCTTACCGCCGAAGGCCGCCTCGATGCGCTGGCCATGGCCCAGGAACTCTTTGCCCTCGGTGAGGGCGCGACAGAAAGCTCTTCGGATAAAAAACCGCAATGAAAGCGTCACTGCTCAATAAACTGGACGTCCTTCAGGACCGTTTCGAAGAACTGACCGCCCTGCTCGGCGACGGCGAGGTCATCTCCGATCAGACCAAGTTCCGCACCTATTCCAAGGAATACGCGGAAGTTGAGCCGATCGTGGGCACCTATAAACAGTTGCTCAAGGTTCAGGCTGACCTCGAGGGCGCCCAGGCGCTGCTCAAGGACAGCGACCCGGACATGCGCGAAATGGCCGTTGAAGAAGTGCGAGAAGCCAAGGACAAGCTGATCGAACTGGAAGGCGACCTGCAGCGCATGCTGCTGCCCAAGGACCCTAACGACGGGCGCAACGTGTTCCTCGAAATCCGCGCCGGCACCGGCGGTGACGAGGCGGCGATTTTCTCCGGCGACCTGTTCCGCATGTACTCGCGGTATGCCGAACGTCGCGGCTGGCGGGTGGAGATCCTGTCCGAGAACGAGGGCGAACACGGCGGCTATAAAGAAGTCATCGCCCGGGTTGAAGGCGAGAATGTCTACGGCAAGCTGAAGTTCGAGTCGGGCGTGCACCGCGTGCAGCGGGTTCCGGCAACGGAATCCCAGGGCCGCATCCACACCTCGGCGTGCACCGTGGCCGTGTTGCCCGAGCCGGACGAGCAGGAAGCCATCGAGATCAACCCGGCAGACCTGCGGGTCGACACCTACCGCTCATCGGGCGCCGGTGGCCAGCACGTGAACAAGACCGACTCGGCGATCCGTATCACTCACTTGCCTTCGGGCATCGTGGTGGAGTGCCAGGAAGAACGTTCCCAGCACAAGAACCGTGCGCGGGCCATGTCCTGGCTGTCGGCCAAGCTCAATGACCAGCAGACCAGCGCCGCCGCCAACGCGATTGCCAGCGAGCGTAAATTGCTGGTGGGCTCGGGCGACCGGTCCGAGCGTATCCGTACCTACAACTTTGCCCAGGGCCGGGTCACCGACCACCGCGTCAACCTGACGCTGTACTCCCTGGACGAAATCCTTGCCGGTGGCGTTGATGCGGTAATCGAGCCATTGTTGGCCGAATACCAGGCCGACCAGCTCGCGGCGATAGGTGAATAAATGACCATTATCGCCAGCCTGTTACGCGCCGCCGACCTGCCGGACTCGCCCACTGCGCGCCTGGACGTGGAATTGTTGCTGGCCGCTGCCTTGGGCAAGTCCCGCAGCTACCTGCACACCTGGCCGGAAAAAATCGTCAGCAGCGAAGACGCACTGACCTTTGCCGACTACCTGCAACGCCGCCGCACCGGCGAGCCTGTGGCCTACATCCTCGGCCAGCAAGGCTTCTGGAAACTCGATCTGGAAGTGGCGCCGCACACGCTGATCCCGCGTCCGGAAACCGAGATGCTGGTGGAAGCCGCTCTCGAATTGCTGCCTGCCACACCGGCCAAGGTCCTGGACCTGGGCACCGGCAGCGGCGCAATTGCCCTGGCCCTGGCCAGCGAACGCCCGGCCTGGCAAGTCACGGCTGTCGACCGTGTGCTGGAAGCCGTGGCCCTGGCCGAACGCAACCGCCAGCGCCTGCACCTGAATAACGCCACGGTGCTGAACAGCCATTGGTTCAGCGCCCTTGAAGGTCGCACTTACAACCTGATCATCAGCAACCCGCCTTATATAGCCGATACCGATCCGCACCTGGTGGCGGGGGATGTGCGCTTTGAGCCGGCCAGCGCGCTGGTGGCCGGGCATGACGGCCTGGACGATTTGCGGCTGATCATCGCCCAGGCGCCTGCGCACCTCGACGCCGCGGGCTGGTTGTTGCTGGAACACGGTTACGACCAGGCGCCCGCCGTGCGCGACCTGCTGCTGGGCGAAGGCTTCGAAGACGTCCACAGCCGCATCGACCTCGGTGGCCATGAGCGCATCACCTTGGGGCGCCGGCCGTGATGAATGATCAGGAGCTGTTGCGCTATAGCCGACAGATTCTGTTGCAGCATGTCGACATCGAAGGCCAGTTGCGCCTGAAAAACAGCCGCGCGCTGATCGTCGGGCTCGGTGGCCTTGGTTCGCCGGTGGCGCTGTATCTGGCGGCGGCGGGTGTGGGTGAGCTGCATTTGGCGGATTTCGACACGGTCGACCTGACCAACCTGCAACGCCAGATCATCCATGACACCGACAGCGTCGGCCTGAGCAAGGTCGATTCGGCGATTCGCCGCCTGAGTGCGATCAATCCTGAAATACAGTTGGTCGCCCATCGCAGTGCGCTGGATGTTGATTCCCTCGCGGCTGCCGTGGCGGCGGTCGACGTGGTGCTCGATTGCAGCGACAACTTCTCCACCCGCGAAGCAGTCAACGCTGCCTGTGTCGCCGCCGGCAAGCCTCTGGTCAGCGGCGCGGCGATTCGCCTGGAAGGCCAGCTGTCGGTGTTCGACCCACGGCGCGCCGAAAGCCCGTGCTACCACTGTTTATACGGGCACGGCAGCGAAACCGAACTGACCTGCAGCGAAGCCGGCGTCATCGGCCCGTTGGTGGGCCTGGTCGGCAGCCTGCAAGCCCTGGAAGCCTTGAAATTGCTGGCCGGTTTCGGCGAGCCGCTGGTGGGGCGGCTGTTGTTGATCGACGCCCTGACCACACGTTTTCGCGAGCTGCGGGTCAAGCGTGACCCCGGTTGCAGCGTCTGCGGCAGTCAACATGGTTAAGGATGCGCCGATTGGTGTGTTCGACTCCGGTGTCGGCGGCCTGTCGGTGCTGGACGAAATCCAGCGGCTGCTGCCCCACGAATCGCTGCTGTACGTGGCGGATTGCGGGCACATTCCCTACGGCGAGAAAACCCCGGCCTTCATCCTTGAGCGCTCGCGACGGGTGGCCGAGTTTTTCCGGGAGAAGGGCGCCAAAGCCTTTGTGATTGCCTGCAACACGGCGACTGTTGCCGCAGTCGCCGACTTGCGCCAGGACTATCCCGACTGGCCGCTGGTAGGTATGGAGCCTGCGGTCAAACCCGCCGCCGCCGCGACCCGCAGTGGGGTGGTCGGAGTGCTGGCGACCACCGGCACCCTGCAAAGCGCCAAGTTCGCCGCCTTGCTCGACCGCTTCGCCACCGATGTGCGGGTGATCACCCAGCCGTGCCCGGGCCTGGTGGAACTGATCGAGACCGGCGATTTGGGCAGCCCGGCCTTGCGCCAACTGTTGCAGGGGTATGTCGAACCGCTGATCGCAGCGGGTTGCGACACCATCATCCTCGGCTGTACCCACTACCCCTTTCTCAAGCCGTTGCTCGCCGAAATGCTCCCGCCGACGATCATTCTGATCGACACGGGCGCGGCCGTAGCGCGTCAGTTGCAACGTCTGTTGAGTGATCGCGAACTGCTGGCCACTGGCAATCCCGTGCCGGCACAGTTCTGGACCAGCGGCGATCCAGAGCACCTAAGAAAAATCCTACCCACCCTATGGAATTTTCCCGGCGTTGTGCGTAGCTTTGGCCTGTGAAAAATTCGTGAAATAACCGAATTACTGACTGAACTTCTGCATAAACGGCGACTTCTATAGCAAGTTAGCCTGTACAAAATCATACAACTTCGTTCGTAAAGGATGTTTCTTATGAAGCGCTGGTTCTGTTTGGCCGCGATTGCGGCCGCTGTGGTGGGACACTCTATTTCAGCGCAGGCGGCAGGCCTGGAATTTGGAGTGGGGAGTACCAGCGATTCGACCATGACTTATCGGTTGGGGCTGACCTCTGATTGGGATAAAAGCTGGTGGCAGACCGATACGGGCCGCGTGACCGGGTACTGGAGCGGTGCCTACACCTACTGGGACGGTGACAAGCGCGCCAGCGTCAGCAGCCTTTCGTTCTCGCCGGTTTTTGTTTATGAGTTTGCCGGGGAAAGGGTGAAGCCCTACATCGAAGCTGGGGTTGGCGTGGCCGTGTTCTCCCGCACGCGGGTCGAAGACAACAACATCGGCCAGGCTTTCCAGTTTGAAGACCGACTGGGCTTTGGCCTGCGCTTTGTCGGTGGGAGTGAAGTGGGTATTCGGGCTACCCATTACTCGAATGCCGGGATCAGCAGCAACAACGATGGTGTCGAGAGCTATTCGCTGCACTACACCATGCCACTGTAATTCTTCAGAACAGCGCAAAACCATTGTGGGAGCGGGCTTGCTCGCTCCCACATTTGCTCATCGTTGGTTTCAACATCAGCGATACACCGTTGCCAGCCCCTGGCGCTCATCGATGCACTCCGGTGCGCCCATCTCGAACTCCCGGCAGATCAGCGGCCGCTTCTCATAAATCGTGCACATCATCGTGTCGCGATCCAGCGCCGCACACCAGCCATCATCCAGGCGCAACATGACTTCGCCGCCCCAATCGTCGGTATCGATAAAGCGGTCAGGCACGCCGGTGTCGGTGATCAGCATGACTTCCAACTGGCAGCAGCACGCGGCGCAGGTGGAGCAGGTGACGGCGGGTTCGTCGATTTGCGTATGGGGGATGTTGGTCATAGGCGCGCAGTGTAAGGCAAGCGGCTGATGTGTGTGTGAAAGGCCTGACGGACGTCAGTGTGCCAACTGCCGCGCGACCCAGTGCAGCAGCGGAAAGATCATGCCCCAGAGGACCGCCAGGCCGATAACGGTCGGCACGGTGCCATAGCCGAAACTGACTCCGGCCAACTGGCTGCCGGCGTAATAAGACAACGGCCCGCCCACCGCCCCCAATACGCTGGCGCGCCACCAGGGGTGGGCGCTCCAGGCCAGGCAATGGCGCAGGGTGGTTGCCAGCAGCGCCCACAACAGGATCAGCCAAAAAGGCGCCAGCGGCCCGGGCAAGCTGAAATGAAACACACCAAAGGCGCGCAGCGCGGTGTCGATCACCGTGCCCAGCAAGGTCACGGCCAGCATCACCTGGCCTTCTTCCGACCACGAACTTATCCACAGCAGGTGGACCGCCAGCACCGCCACTCCTACCAACAGCCACAGGCTGTCGCCGCCCAACACGCAGGCAAACCAACCGCACTGGAACAGCACGGCATTGGCCAGCGGTTTAAGCATCAAAGCGCCCGAGCAGGGGCTGGGTCAGGGCCGCCGGCTTGGCCAGGAGCATCTGTGCGGTGCCAATGGTGCGTTCCATAAAGCCGCCCTCGCAGTAGCACAGGTAAAACTCCCACAGCCGCAGGAAATATTCGTCGTAGCCCATTTCCGTCAGGCGGCTGTGGGCGCGGCGAAAGTTCTCATGCCACAGGCGCAGGGTTCGTGCGTAGTGCAGGCCGAAATCCTCCATGTGCAGCAGGTTCATGTCGGTGTCGCGGCTGACGATCTCGAGCATTTTCTGCACGCAGGGTAAGGCGCCGCCGGGGAAAATGTAGCGCTGGATGAAATCCACGCTGCTCTTGGCCTGTTCGTAGCGCTGCTCGCGAATGGTGATGGCTTGCAGCAACATCAGGCCGTTGCTCTTGAGCAACTGCGCGCATTGTTTGAAGTAGGTCGGCAGAAAGCGATGGCCCACGGCTTCGATCATCTCGATGGACACCAGCTTGTCGTACTGGCCGGTCAGGTCGCGGTAGTCCTCCAGCAGCAGTGTCACCTGATTCTGCAAACCCAGGGCCTCGATACGTTTTTCGGTGTAGGCAAACTGCTCTTTGGACAAGGTCGTGGTGGTGACCTTGCAGCCATACTGCTGCGCGGCATAGATCGCCATGCTGCCCCAGCCGGTGCCGATTTCCAGCAGATGGTCCGACGGTTTCAGCGCGAGCTTCTGGCAAATGCGTTCGAGCTTGTTCAGCTGTGCCTGTTCCAGGGTGTCGTCGGCGGTGAGGAACTGTGCGGCCGAATACATCATGGTGGGATCGAGGAATTCTTCGAACAGGTCATTGCCCAGGTCGTAGTGGGCGGCGATGTTTTTCTGCGAGCCCTTGCGGGTATTGCGGTTGAGCCAGTGCAGGCCTTGGGTGAAGGGCCGCGCGAGTTTCGCCAGGCCACCTTCCAGCGCATCCAGCACGTCGAGGTTGCTGACCATCACCCGCACCACGGCAGTCAGGTCCGGGCTGCTCCAGTAGCCATGAATAAATGCCTCGCCCGCGCCGATGGAACCGTTGGCTGCCACCAGCCCCCACACGGCCGAATCGAGGATCTGGATTTCCCCCAGCAGGTGCGCTTCCCGTGCGCCGAAGACTTGTCGCTCACCGTCCTCGATCACCACCAACTGGCCGTGGCGCAGTTGGCCGAGCTGGCGCAGCACCGCTTTGCGCAACAGCGCGGCGGTCATGCCGTTGACGTTCAAGCGATTGGATTTGACCGATAAGCTAGGGGATTTCATGGCGGCGATCCTTGGTGTACCCGACTGCGGTGCGAGAAGCGCCTTCGGCGGCGTGATGGGAAAAAATCGGCGTGCGTTTAAGCAAGAGGCGCAGGGCCTGCCAATAAATGGCCAGGCAGGTCTTGGCGGTCATCCACGGGAAGCGCCACAAATAACGGTGCAGGCTGGCGCGGTTCAATGCCTCGCGTTGCAGGCTCAAGGTGGCGTCGAAGACTTTCAGCTCGCCCTGCCAGTCGGCCATGTGCACGCCGAGTCTGGCGGCGGGCGGGCTGAAACTCATGCGGTATTCCAGGTCCCGGGGCAAAAACGGCGACACATGAAAGGCCTTGGCCACGGCGAAGTGCTGATGCTCACCAGCAGGCAGCGCCATGGCCGGCAACACGTAGTGATAGCGTTCGCGCCACGGGGTGTTGGTCACTTCACACAGAATCGCGGCCAAGGTGCCATCGGCCTCGAAACAGTAGAAGAAACTCACCGGATTAAAAGCCAGGCCCCAACTGCGGGCCTGGGTCAGCAGGCAGATTGCGCCCTCGGGGATGCGCCCGAGGGCCTTGCCGACTTCTTGGCGCACGGCATCGGTCAAGCTCATGCCGTGACGGGTAAACTCACGCAGGTAGTCCTGCTGGCGAAACGCGAACGGCGCCCAGCGGTCACCGGCCAATGGCGACAAGCCGAACACTTCGTTTTGTTCGCTGAGGTCCAGGTACAGCAGGCCTATCCGATAACGGAAGGTGTGGCCCTTGGGCGTAAAACGCCGATGGGCGATCCAGCCGCTGTACAGGGCGCTGTTCACAGGGTTTCCCCAAACGCCTTGGCCACGCGCAACGCGCTGACCACGCCGTCTTCGTGGAAACCGTTGGCCCAATAGGCGCCGCAATAATAGGTGTGCTGCGTGCCGTGCAATTCTTCCCAGCGCGCTTGAGCGGCCACGGCGGCCAGGCTGTATTGCGGGTGGGCGTAGGTGTAGCGGGCGAGGACTTTGAGCGGGTTGATCATCGCCGTCTGGTTGAGGCTGACGCAAAAGGTGGTGGCGCTGTCGATGCCCTGCAGAATGTTCATGTCGTAGGTCACGGCAGCCTGTTTTTGCGTGTTGCTGTTCAGGCGGTAATTCCAGCTGGCCCAGGCCAGTTTGCGCTGGGGCAGCAAGCGGGTGTCGGTGTGCAGGACGACGTCGTTGTCGGCGTAGGGCAAGGCGCCGAGGATCTGTTGCTCGGCCAGGCTCGCATCCCCCAGCAACCCCAGGGCCTGGTCGCTGTGGCAGGCGAACACCACTTTGTCGAACGCCTCGCTGCCCGCCGCGCTGTGGATAACCACGCCGATGGGGGTGCGCTCAACCCGGGTGACGGGGCAATTGAGGCGAATTTTTTCACGGAAGGATTGGGTCAGCGGCTCGATATAGCGGCTGGACCCGCCTTCGATCACGCACCACTGCGGGCGGTTACTTACCGATAACAAACCGTGGTTCTTGAAGAACCGCACGAAGAATTGCAGGGGAAACCCGAGCATGTCAGCCAGGGACATCGACCAGATCGCCGCCCCCATCGGCACGATGTAGTGCTGGATAAATCGCTGGCCGTAGCCGCCCGCTTGCAGGTACTCGCCCAGGGTCATTTCGGCATTGATGCGTTGCGCTTGCAGGTCCAGCGGTGCCTGGCGGTTGAAGCGCAGGATGTCGCGCAACATGCCCCAGAACCCCGGCGACAGAATATTGCGGCGCTGGGCGAACAGGCTGTTGAGGTTGTTGCCGTTGTACTCAAACCCGGCGTTCGGGTCGCACACCGAAAAACTCATTTCGGTGGGTTTGAACGTCACACCGATCTGCCCCAGCAGCTTGATGAAGTTGGGGTAGGTCCAGTTGTTGAACACGATAAAGCCGGTGTCCACTGCGTAGCTTTTGCCATCCACCGTGACATTCACCGTATGGGTGTGCCCGCCGATGCGGTCGCCCGCTTCGAACAGGGTGATGTCGTGGCGGCGGCTGAGCAGGTAGGCACTGGTCAGCCCGGCAATGCCGCTGCCGATAATGGCGATCTTCACAGCGTGTCCTTGCGCGGCGGCGGACTGCGTAACATGCGTTTGCCGATGATCAGCTTGGCGCGGTTCGGCAGTTTCGACAGCGGCCACAGCGCGGCAATAAACAGGGCAGGGAAGGCAATTTCCAAGGGCCGGTTTTGCAGCTTGGCAAAGATGTGCCGCGCAGCCTTGTCTGCCGGCCAACTCAAGGGCATCGGGAAGTCATTGCGGGCGGTCAGCGGTGTATCGACGAAGCCCGGGCTGACCACGGTGACGTCAATGCCCTCGGGCGACAGGTCGATGCGCAGGGATTCGAACAGATAACGCAGGCCGGCTTTGGAGGCGCCGTAGGCTTCGGCCCTGGGCATCGGCAGGTAGGTCACGGCGCTGGCCACGCCGACCAGGTGCGGTGTATGGCCGGCCCGCAATAGCGGCAGGGCGGCTTCGATGCAGTAACTGCTGGCCAGCAGGTTGGTGCGCACCACGTGCTCGATGATCGAGGAATCAAACTGTTTGGCGTCCACGTATTCGCAGGTGCCGGCATTCAGGATCACGGTGTCCAGCGAGCCCCAGACCCCCGCGATATGCTCGCCAATTTCCCGTACGGTCTGGCTGTTGGTCAGGTCGCCCGCCACCACCAGCACTTGCCCGGGGTACTGCTGGGCGAGCTGTTCCAGTGGCTCTTTGGAGCGGGAACTGACAGCCACATGGGCACCGCTGTCGAGCAGCGCTTTGGCCAGTTCGGCACCGATGCCACTGCTGGCACCGGTCAGCCAATAACGACGGGGCAGCGTAAGGTTCATCCCATTCTCCTTTTCAGCCAACTGACCACGCCGCCGAGGACCGGCACGTGTTCATACAGCAGCGCACCCGCATCGAAATAATCCCGGTGGTGGTACACCTTGTCGCGCCACAGCAGATGCGAGCAGCCTTCGACACGAATCACTTTCCCCCCGCCCAGGCGTGGGTGGCAGAAGCTCATTTTCCAGCGCAGGTAACCTTCGCCTTCAGTCACTTGATCGAAGCCATGGAAGTCAAAACGCAACTGGGTAACGTTGTCGTACAGCTCGGTGAAGTAACGGTGCAGCGCCGGCAGCCCGTGCACTTCGTGCAACGGGTCGGTGAAGCTGACGTCCTTGCTGTACAGGCTGTCGAGCAGGTGCAGGTTGTATTTGTCCACACTGGCAAAGGCCTGGGCGAAGCGGCGCAGAAAGTCACTCATAACCACCCCCGACTGCCTGGCGTGAAGGCAGGCTGCGGAAGGCGGCGAGGGCGCGATCACGGGATTTTTTCAAATCGACGATAGGACGAGGATAGTCCGCCACGCCAAAAAGGCCGCCCACCGCGTCGGGGTTGTGCACTTCCTTTTTGTTCAGCGCCGACAACTGTGGCAGCCAATGCTTGATAAACACGCCTTCACCGTCGAATTTTTCCGACTGGCTCAAGGGGCTGAAAATCCGGAAGTACGGCGCCGAGTCGGTGCCGGTGGACGAACTCCACTGCCAGCCACCGTTGTTCGCCGCCAGGTCGCCGTCGATCAGGTGACGCATGAAAAAGCGCTCGCCTTCGCGCCAGTCGATCAGCAGGTTTTTAGTCAGGAACATCGCCACCACCATGCGCAGGCGATTGTGCATCCAGCCGGTTTCCAGCAATTGGCGCATGGCTGCGTCGATGATCGGCAGGCCGGTGCGGGCTTCCTGCCAGGCCTTCAAGTCTTCCGGGCTGTTGCGCCAGGCCACGGCTTCAGTTTCCGGGCGGAACGCGCGGTGGCGCGAGACCCGTGGGTAACCCACCAGGATATGTTTGTAGAACTCGCGCCACAGCAGCTCGTTGATCCAGGTAATTGCACCGGTGTCGCCGCTTTCGAATTCCCCCTGGTTGCTTTGCAGGGCGGCATGCAGGCATTGGCGCGGCGAAACCACACCGGCGGCCAGGTAGGCCGAAAGTTGGCTGGTGCCGGGCTTGGCCGGGAAATCGCGTTCGTCCTTGTAGTAGCTGATTTGCCCGTCGGCGAATTGATCGAGGCGGCGCCGGGCTTCGGCCTCGCCGGCAGGCCACAGGGCGCGCAAGGCTTCACTTGGGGGGGCAAAACCCTCGACCTGATCCGGGATTGGGTCGCTTTTGAGCTTGAGTGCCGCCTGTGCCTTGGGTGTAGCGACCAGGCGCGGCAAGGCGCCGTGCAGACGGTTGTAGCAGACCTTGCGGAACTGGCTGAACACCTGGAAGTAGGTGCCGGTCTTGGTCAGTACGCTGCCGGGCTGGAAAAACAACTGGTCCAGGTAGTTGTGAAAGGTGACGCCCCGTGCTTCGAGGGCCTGGGCCACGGCGGCGTCGCGGCGCTCTTCGTGGATGCCGTATTCGTCATTGACGTGCACCGACTCGACCGACAGTTCCTGGCACAGGTCTGCCAGGACTTGCGGTGCCTGGTCCCAGGTCGAGGCATGGCGGATCAAAAGAGGAATGTTCAACTCCCCCAGCGCCACGCTCAGGCTCTTGAGGTTGCGCAGCCAGAAGTCGACTTTGCACGGCGCATCATCGTGGGCCAGCCATTGCTCGGGGCTGATCAGGTAGACAGCCGCTGTCGGGCCACGCTGTGCGGCGGCGGCGAGGGCGGTGTTGTCATGTAGGCGCAGGTCGGTGCGCAGCCAGATCAAGTGCATTTAAATAAGTCCACGCTGGATCAGTACCTGATGGGCCGACAATGGGTCCTCGGCCAGGAGCAATTCAGGAATGTCTTGGGTTAATACGGACAGCTCGGCGTGATGGATGCATACCGCTGGTCCGGTTATCAGTTTTGGGCAACTGAAGCCGCTCAAAAGTTTTTCCAGCGCCGACGTATGGAGCGTCTTGCTCGAATACAAGAGCACCGCGCGGGGTTGCAGGTGTTCGACGGCCAGGGCCAGTTCGCCCGCCGGCAATGGCCAGTCGAAGACTTCCACCGGGCAATCGGCGCTGCTGACGAGCCAGGCGGTGAGCCACAGGTGCGGCTCCAGCGGCAGGTCGGAATGGTTGATCAGCAGCAACGGCGCGCCGTTGAGCTGGCGGTTGTTGTGATACATCCGCGCGCCGAATTTGCTGCGCAGCCAGGAATAGAAAAACACCCGCTCCATCTGCGCACCGAACTGGCCTTGCCAGCGCAGTTCAAGCTCCTTGAGCAAGGGCAATAACAGTTGCTCGCACAAGGTGCGTGGCGGATACAGGGCCATGGCCTGGTTGAAGGCGTCATCCACCCGGCGCTCGGCCAGTTCGCTGATGGCCTGCACCAGGTGTTGGCGGCGGTTATGCCATTCGTTTTCCTCCGGCGGTTGGCTGGCGGTTTGTGCGGTGTCGATCAGGCTCTTGACCTGGCTGACCGGCACACCGCGGTTGAGCCAGGTCAGGATGGTGTGGATGCGTTGTACATGCTCGGCACTGAACAGCCGGTGCCCCTTGGGCGTGCGCTGGGGCACGATCAGGCCATAACGCCGCTCCCAGGCGCGCAGGGTCACGGCGTTGACACCGGTCTGGCGCGCCACTTCGCGGATCGGCAGCCAGCCTTGTTCGAGGGCCTCGGCGATGTCATCCACAGGTGCTTGCAGGGGGAAAGTCATAGGTTAAATCGCATTACGCAGGCTGAGGTTTTCCGGGTGCGGTTGCAGGTAAGCCTGCTGCGCGATGTAGCGGTCCGGGTGCTGGCGAAAGTGGTGCTTGAGCAGCGTCAGCGGCACCACCAGCGGCACGATGCCCTGGCGGTATTGGCCAATGATGGTCTGCATTTCCTGTTTGTCTTCGGCGCTGATGGCTTGCTTGAGGTAGCCGCTGATGTGTTGCAGCACGTTGGTGTGGGTGCCGCGTGTGGCGCACTGGGTCAGGGCGCTCATCAGTTCGCTGAAGTAGCCGGCGGCCAAGGCGTCGAGGTCGACGTCCTTGGGCATGCTGCCCAGCAGGTTGCCCAGGCTTTTGTAATGCACGGGGCTGTGGGCCATCAGCAGGTATTTGTAGCGCGAGTGAAATTCCAGCAGGCGATGACGGGTCAGGCCTGCGGCGAGTACCTGCTGCCAAGTGGCGTAGACGAACACCCGGGTCAGGAAATTTTCCCGCAGCACCGGGTCATTCAGCCGACCGTCTTCTTCCACCGGCAGATTGGGGTGGCGCGCGCAGAATGCCTGGGCGTAGATGCCGCGTCCGCCGCCGTCGATGGGCATGCCGTTGTCTTGATAGACCTTGACCCGTTCCAGGCCGCAGGACGGCGATTTCTGCATGAAGATGTAGCCGCAGAGGTCAGTGTGTTCAGCGGCCATTTGCCGGCCGTAATCGTGCAGCGGTTGGGTCACGTTGAGCTCGCGGTGCACGGTGCCGACGGCCTGGGGATTAAGCGGGTCGCCCACCAGGCGAATCGGCTCGCGGGGAATGCCCAGGCCGATGGCGACTTCAGGGCACAGCGGCACGAAGTCGAAATAATCGGCAAGGGTCTGGCTGCACAGTTGGGATTGTTTGTGCCCGCCGTTGAAGCGCACGTTCTCGCCCAACAGGCAGGCGCTGATGGCGATTTTCGGTTTTCCGGTGGCGGGCAGGGTGCTGGACATGGCCAAACCTCAATGAAATTCCTGTACAGACTTAAATTTCTGTACAACTTAATCTCATCATAGGTTTGAAGCTGTACAAGTCAAATAATTTGTACAGGTATTTGCGTAATAGCTATTTCCAGCCGATTTTCCAGTCTTCAGCGTTTTGCAGGGTTTGCCAGGGCAGGCGCTGAACGCGATGGCTCATCACCGCTTCCAGTTCGATTTCCTGCACATCGCCTTCATCGTCGCGCAGCAACTGGGTGACCAGGAAATGTTTTTCCTTGTGCTGCGGGCGGGCTGCTGTCCACTTCGACAGCAGCAACTTGGCGGGATTGATGCGGTTCATTGCAGATGCTCGATCAACCGCCGCGCCGCCTCCTGGCCGCTGAGCCAGGCACCTTCCACACGGCCCGACAGGCACCAGTCGCCACACACGTACAAGCCCAGGTCGGCGTCAGCCAGCACGCCAAATTCATGGCTGGTGGACGGCCGTGCATACAGCCAGCGGTGGGCGAGGGTGAAGGATGGCGCCGGCATGGCGCTGTGCAACAGTTCGGCGAAGGCACCGTGCAGGTGTTCGATCACCGCTTCCTTGGACAGGTCCAGGTGTTGCTTGCTCCAGGTACTGGTGGCGTGCAGTACCCAGGTGTCGAGGGTGGTGTCGCGCCCAGGTTTGCTGCGGTTGCGGGCCAACCAGTCCAGCGGGCTGTCTTGCACGAAGCAGCCTTCCATGGGGGTATCCAAGGGTTTGTCGAAGGCCAGGGCGATGGCCCAGGTCGGGTCCATCTTCACGCCGGCGGCGGCACTCGCGAGTTTGGGCGCGGCGGCCAGCAAGGCGGTGGCTTGGGGCGCCGGGGTGGCAATGACGACGTGGCTGAACGGGCCGTGGCTTTCGCCGTCGGCGTCCAGCAGGTTCCAGTGGTGTTTGCCCTGGAACACTTCGGTGATGCGGCAACCGAACTGCACCGGCAAGTCATCCAGCAGGGCGCGGGTGATCGCACTCATGCGCGGCGTGCCGACCCAGCGGATCTGTTCATCGGGGGAGGGCGTGAGTTGCCCGGACTTGAAGTTGTACAGCTGCGGCTTCCATTGCTCGGCACAACCCTGGGCTTGCCAGCGTTGCACCTCGTTGACGAAGCGTCGGTCGCGGGCGGTGAAGTACTGCGCGCCCATGTCCAGTGCCCCCGCATCGCTGCGCTTGCTGGACATGCGACCGCCACTGCCGCGGCTTTTATCGAAGAGTTGTACAACGTGCCCCGCGTCTTTCAACGCTCGGGCGGCGGAGAGACCGGCGATGCCGGTGCCGATGATCGCGATGGGAACAGTCATGGGAGGCCTCGTTTTACCGTTGGGTACAGACTACGCCGACACCAATAGCTGTACAATATTGTTTTTTGGTATAAGTTTTGGCGTACCTGATCGTTTGGCGTGACCTATGGTTAACCCTGAGGGTTTAACCACCGTTGCGCCCGATTAAAACATTCCTGTTTATAAAATAGACTAACGGTGGTCGGCGAACGTTACACGAGGAACGACTCATGCACATTTTGCTGACCGGCGGTACGGGTTTGATCGGCCGCCAACTTTGCCAATACTGGCTTGCCCAGGGCCATCGCCTCACGGTCTGGAGCCGCCATCCCGAACAAGTGGCCAAATTGTGTGGTGCCCCAGTGCGTGGCATTGCTCGCCTGCAAGACATAAACGAGCCGGTGGACGCGGTGATCAACCTGGCCGGCGCACCGATTGCCGACCGGCCCTGGACGCATAAACGCAAGGCGCTGCTATGGAGCAGCCGCATCGGCCTGACCGAGACCTTGCTGGCATGGCTTGAGGGCCTTGAGCAAAAACCGGCGGTGTTGATTTCCGGTTCTGCGGTCGGCTGGTACGGCGACGGCGGCGAGCGTGAGCTGACCGAAGACAGCGGCCCGGTACAGGACGATTTCGGCAGCCAGCTCTCTATTGCCTGGGAAGAAACCGCCCAGCGCGCCGAAGCATTTGGCATCCGCGTGGTGCTGGTACGTACAGGACTGGTGCTGGCGGCCGAGGGCGGCTTTTTGTCGCGGCTGTTACTGCCGTTCAAACTGGCGCTGGGCGGGCCTATCGGCAATGGTCGGCAGTGGATGCCGTGGGTCCATATAAAGGATCAAATCGCCCTGATTGATTTTCTTCTGCACAAGAGCGATGCCCGCGGTCCTTATAATGCCTGCGCGCCACACCCGGTGCGCAACCTCGAATTCGCCAAGACTTTGGGCAAGGTGCTGCACCGCCCGGCGTTCATGCCCATGCCGGCGTTTGCTTTGCGCATTGGCCTGGGCGAGTTGTCCGGGTTGTTGCTGGGTGGCCAGCGGGCGTTGCCGCAGCGGCTGTTGGCCGCTGGGTTCATTTTCCAGTTCACTGAGTTGCACGCGGCCCTGGACGACTTGTCCAGCCGCCTCTAGAAATAGGATGTTGCATGACGGATCACGCGTTGTTACTGGTCAACCTGGGTTCACCGGCGTCCACCTCGGTGGCGGATGTGCGCAGCTACCTTAATCAATTCCTGATGGACCCTTACGTCATCGACCTGCCGTGGCCGGTTCGGCGCTTGCTGGTGTCGCTGATCCTGATCAAGCGCCCGGAGCAATCGGCCCATGCCTACGCCTCGATCTGGTGGGACGAAGGCTCGCCGCTGGTAGTCCTTAGCCGTCGCCTGCAACAACAGATGACCGCACAGTGGACCCAGGGGCCGGTGGAATTGGCAATGCGCTACGGCGAGCCGTCGATTGAAAGCGTACTGACTCGGCTGGCGTCCCAAGGCATCAAGAAAGTGACCCTGGCGCCGTTGTACCCGCAGTTTGCCGACAGCACCGTGACCACGGTAATCGAAGAGGCTCGGCGCGTGGTGCGGGACAAAAAGCTGGCGATCGCGTTTTCGATTCTGCAGCCGTTCTACGATGAACCGGAGTACCTCGACGCCTTGGCCAACAGCGCCAGAGCCTATGTGGAGCAGGATTTCGATCACCTCCTGCTGAGCTTTCATGGGTTGCCCGAGCGCCACCTGAAAAAGCTCGACCCTACCGGACAGCACTGTTTCAAGGACGCCAACTGCTGCCAGAACGCCTCCCCCGAGGTGCTTGCCACGTGCTATCGCGCGCAGTGCTTCAGTGTTGCGCGGGACTTCGCGGAGCGCCTTGGCTTGCCGGAGGGCAAATGGTCGGTGGCGTTCCAGTCGCGGCTGGGCCGGGCCAAGTGGATCGAACCCTACACCGAGGCACGCCTTGAAGCGTTGGCTCAGCAAGGGGTGAAGAAGTTGCTGGTGATGTGCCCGGCGTTTGTCGCGGACTGCATCGAGACACTGGAGGAGATTGGTGATCGCGGCCTGGAGCAATTCCGCGAAGCGGGGGGCGAGGAGCTGGTGTTGGTGCCTTGCTTGAACGATGACCCGCAGTGGGCGGTGGCGCTCAATACCCTGTGTGAAAGAGCGCCGGTGGCCCTGTAATCAAGCCGAGTGAGGACTAAATGTGGGAGCGGGCTTGCTCGCGAATACGGTGGGTCAGTTAATGAATTTGGCGACTGACATACCGCCTTCGCGAGCAAGCCCGCTCCCACATTGACTGTGCCCACCCTAAATTTTCGGTGTTACTCGTGATGCGGCTCGCCCAGGAAAGTCAGGGAACTGAACAGTCCGCGAGTCGCGACATCAGCATTGTCTTTAAGCGGGATCTCCACCTGCGCCGCAATCACATTCAATCCTTCATTCCTCACCAGCACCTGGGCGCGACCGTCTTTATCGGTCTCGGTGCTCAAGGTGTTCGGTGCATTGCGATAGTCCCCGATCAGCTTGATTCCTGCCGCTGGCTTGCCATCCAGCAGCACCCGTACGGGCAGTGATTTGCCCGGTCCTACGGTCAGCGGGTCAGTTTCCGGCAATATCAGCAGTTTGATCTGATCCAGTTTCGGCAACTTCGCACCCGGTTGGTAGATCGCCAGGCTGTACTTGAAGGTTTGGGTCGACTCAATCGCCCCCGGCACTTTGCTGCGGCCCTCGTTGATCCATTTCTTGTCAGCCGTCTGCGACCACATCCCGTTATCCAGCGCCACGGCCAGAACAGCCGGCGATTTGAGCGGCTTCAGGCGCGCATGGTCGGGCAGGCGTTCCACGGTCACCGGGATCATTTTGCCGCTGGCGTCATAGGCCCAGGCGCCGCTGATTTTCTGGGCCTTGAACGCGTTGTCTTCGGCGCCGTGGCCGTAGATCACTTCGATATTGCCGCGCCGTTGTTCAGTCCACAGCCCGTGGGCCGAGACTTGGGTGGCAAACAGCAGGCCGAGCACGGCCAGGGATTTGAAGGCTTGCATGGAGACGTCCTTTTACAGGTTGAGGGTCAGGCTGACGGTGAAATTGCGCGGCTCGCCGGGGTTGACCCAGTAATTGCTGTAGGAGCGCTCGTAGTACTTTTCATCGAACAGGTTGTTGAGGTTCAGGCCCACGGTGACGTTGTCGCTGGCCTTGTAGTGGGCCAGCAGGTCGACGGTGTGGTAGGCCGGTAATTCAAAGCGTTTGCCGGCTTCGCCGGAGCGGTCGCCAACGTAGGTAAAGGCCGCGCCGAGGTCGGAGCCACGCAGCGGGCCGTCCTGGAATTCATACACCCCAAGCACGCTGCCGCTCCGTTTGGCCACGCCGAGAATCCGGCTGCCCGTAGGGATCACTGTGTCACCTTCAGTCACTTTGGCGTCGATGTAGGCAAAGGCGCCGATCACCCTTACCGCGTCAGTCACTTGCCCGGTCAGTTGCAGGTCGAAACCCTGGCTGCGGGCCTTGCCCATGGCCCGTTGGGTGTCGGTGGCCGGGTCCAGGGTCAAGACATTTTCTTTCTCGATATGGAAGACGGCGAGGGTGGTACTCAGGCGGTCGTCGAGCAGTTCGCTCTTGATCCCGATTTCATAACCCACGCCTTCCTCCGGCTTGAAGGATTTGCCGCCGGCGTCCAGGCCATTGTTGGGTTTGAACGAGGTGGAGGCGTTGGCGAACAGGCCCACTTCGGGCGTCAACTGATAGAGCAGGCCGGCGCGTTGGGTCAGGGCGTCATGAGTCTGCTGGCTTTTGGCGTGGTTGCGGGCGAAGTCGTCGGTGTGTTGTTCGACGTGTTCGAAGCGCGCGCCGATCATCCCGCGCAGGCGGTCGGTGAAGATGATCTGATCCTGCAGGTTCAGCGCCTGGCTCTTCACCTGTTCGAAAAAGTCGGTGCCCGAGCGCTTGCCATTGGGCTTTGGCTGGCCGTAGACCGGGTTGTAGATGTCGATGGCGTAGTCGCCGCCAGCAATCGCCGTCACTCGTTCTTTCTTGCGGTAGTCTTCGTATTCGGTACCCATCAGCAACTCGTGCTGCCAGCTGCCGATGTCGAACCGGCCACGTAGCTCGAGTTGGGTGATGCTGTCGTGCCAACCAGTGGAGCGTTCGCGGTAGCGACGGTTGAGGGTGTGGCCGTCGGCATCCAGTGGGCGGTTTTCCGAGGCATCGCCCCACAGGCTGCCCTGTTTGTAGTGGCTGGCCAGGCGCAGTTGCCAGGCATCGTTGAGGTGATGCTCGAGGGTGGCTTGCAGGCGGTTGTTGTGGTTACGGATATCGCCGTCGTTGGGCTCGCCGAGGAAGGTCGAGCGGGAAACGCCGCTCCAGCGGTTGTTGGGCGCGACGATGCCACGGTCGAAGGTGGAGCGGTGGCGCACGAATTCGCTTTCCACCAGCAGGCGGGTGTCCGGGTCCAGTTGCCAACTGATGGAGGGTGCGACGAAGACCCGTTTGGCCTCCACGTGGTCACGGAAGCTGTGGTTGTCTTCCACCGCCAGGTTGACCCGTGACAACACGTTACCGTCGCTGTCGAGCGGCGTGTTCACGTCCAGTGCGGTGCGATAGCGGTCCCAACTGCCGGCACTGGTCTGCACGGTGGTGAAGGCTTCAGGTTGCGGCTTCTTGCTGACGATATTCACCGTGCCGCCCGGGTCGCCACGGCCATACAGGCTGGCGGCGGGGCCCTTGAGCACTTCGATGCGTTCGATATTGGCGGCATCCGGTGTGCTCGGGTAACCGCGGTTGGCGCTGAAACCGTCCACGTAAAACTCTGACGTGGTGAAGCCGCGGACGCTGTATTCGTAGAGCGTCAGGCCGCCGAAGTTGTTCTGTCTGGATACGCCGCCGGCAAATTCCAGGGCACGCTCGACGTTGGTACTGCCCAGGTCCTTGAGCACCGAGGCAGGAATCACGCTGATGGATTGTGGGATGTCTCGCAGGGCGGTGTCGGTTTTGGTGGCGCTGGCGGAGCGGGTGGCGCGATAGCCTTTGACCGGGCCAGTGGCTGATTCGTACGCCTCGCTGGTGATGCGGGTGGCCTCCAGTTCAAGGGTGGCAGTGTCTTCGGCGTAGGCGGGGTCCACCAGCAAACCCAGGGCGATTCCCGCCAGTGGGGCAAATCTTCGAGACGGCATGATAGAACGTTCCAATAGCGATATTGAAACAATATAACATCTCTATTGAAGGTAATTTTCTTCTGAAACATTAGGTAACAGGAGCCCTGAAACGGGCTCCTTCAGAGGTTATTCCTCTTCTTTCACCGGCGCCGGCGGCGGACGCAGGCCGATTTCTGCCGACAGCTTGATTTCCTTGCCATTGCGCATCACCTGGATCGCCACCTTGTCGGTCGGCTTGATCCGCGCCACCTGGTTCATCGACTTGCGGCCATCACCGGCCGGTTCGCCGTCGATGCTGAGGATCACATCACCCAGTTGCAGGCCGGCTTTCTGCGCCGGGCCGTCGCGGAAGATCCCGGCGACCACGATGCCTGGGCGCCCGGTCAGGCCAAACGACTCGGCCAGTTCCTTGGTCAGCGGTTGTACTTCAATCCCCAGCCAGCCACGAATCACCTGGCCATGCTCGATGATCGACTTCATCACTTCCGTGGCGAGTTTGACCGGGATGGCGAAGCCGATGCCCTGGGAGCCGCCGGACTTGGAGAAGATCGCGGTGTTGATGCCGGTCAGGTTGCCGTTGGCATCCACCAGCGCGCCGCCGGAGTTGCCCGGGTTGATCGCCGCGTCGGTCTGGATAAAGTCTTCGTAGCTGTTGAGGCCCAACTGGTTACGCCCGGTGGCGCTGATGATGCCCATGGTCACGGTCTGTCCCACCCCGAACGGGTTGCCGATGGCCAGCGCCACGTCACCTACGCGCAAGCCTTCGGAACGGCCGATGGTGATCGAAGGCAGGTTTTTCAGATCGATTTTCAGCACCGCAAGGTCGGTTTCCGGGTCGCTGCCGACCACCCGGGCCAGGGTTTCCCGGCCATCACGCAGGGCCACGACAATCTGGTCGGCGCCGGTGGTCACGTGGTTATTGGTGAGGATGTAGCCTTCCGGGCTCATGATCACGCCGGAGCCGAGGCTGGATTCCATCCGTCGCTGCTTGGGCGAGTTGTCGCCGAAAAAGCGCCGGAACTGCGGGTCTTCAAACAGCGGATGTGCCGGTTTGTTGATGACCTTGGTGGTGTACAGGTTCACCACCGCAGGCGCGGCGATCACCACCGCGTCGGCGTAAGTCACCGGGCCTTGTACCACCGCGCTGGTTTGCGGTGCCTGTTGCAGGTTGACATCGAGGGTCGGCAGGCCGACCAGTTGTGGATAACGCTGAATAATCAGCATCGCGATCAGCACGCCAGCCAACAATGGCCATCCAAAAAAACGCAGTGCCTTGAGCATTAAGAAAAATCCTGACGGGTTGCAGGGGGCGGGAGAGCGCCCATAATGTCGCGCATTATACGAGGCCGTGAGCGCCTCTGAACGGGATATTTAGGAGTCTTTTATGGCCGTCGCCCTGAGCACCTTAGTCGAGGAAGCGGACCGCTACCTTAATAGTGCAAAAATCGCCGATTACTGCCCCAACGGCCTGCAAGTCGAGGGTCGCCCGCAGGTGCTGCGCATCGTCAGCGGCGTGACCGCCAGCCAGGCATTGCTGGACGCGGCCGTCGAAGCCCAGGCCGACCTGGTGCTGGTGCACCACGGTTATTTCTGGAAAGGCGAAAGCCCGTGCATCACCGGCATGAAGCAGCGCCGCCTGAAAACCCTGCTCAAGCACGACATCAGCCTGCTGGCCTACCACTTGCCCCTGGACCTGCACCCTGAAGTCGGCAACAACGTGCAACTGGCCCGGCAACTGGACATCACCGTCGAAGGCCCGCTGGACCCGGACAACCTCAAGGTCGTCGGCCTGGTGGGCTCCCTGGCCGAACCGGTGTCGCCCCGCGACTTCGCCCGCCGCGTGCAGGAAGCCATGGGCCGCGAGCCGCTGCTGATCGAAGGCAGCGAGATGATCCGCCGCGTGGGCTGGTGCACCGGGGGTGGCCAGGGCTACATCGACCAGGCGGTGCTGGCCGGGGTCGACCTGTACCTGAGCGGCGAAGCCTCGGAGCAGACCTTCCACAGCGCTCGGGAAAACGACATCAGTTTCATCGCGGCCGGGCATCACGCCACTGAGCGGTATGGGGTGCAGGCGTTGGGTGATTACCTGGCACGGCGCTTTGCCCTCGAACACCTGTTCATCGATTGCCCTAACCCGATCTAACGAACACCACCAATCAAATGTGGGAGCTGGCTTGCCTGCGATGCAGACAGCTCGGTCTGTCAGATACACCGAGTCGATACCATCGCAGGCAAGCCAGCTCCCACATTGACCGCGTTCTGCGGGCCAAACCCAGCGGTATATTGATATACCGTTTCGATCTAGCCAGCCCCCTCAATAGAATCAGGTGCTGTGCTAGCATGCCCCGCTCGAACACGGCCCGCTGGCCGTCCATAAGATCGTTTTTCCGTGAGTAGCCATGGTCGACAAACTGACGCATCTGAAACAGCTGGAGGCGGAAAGCATCCACATCATCCGCGAGGTCGCCGCCGAGTTCGATAACCCGGTGATGCTCTACTCGATCGGTAAAGACTCCGCCGTGATGCTGCACCTGGCACGCAAGGCCTTTTTCCCGGGCAAGTTGCCGTTTCCGGTGATGCATGTCGACACCCGCTGGAAATTCCAGGAGATGTACAAGTTCCGCGACAAGATGGTCGAAGAGCTTGGTCTTGAGTTGATCACTCACGTCAACCCGGACGGCGTGGCACAGGGCATCAACCCGTTCACCCACGGCAGCGCCAAGCACACCGACATCATGAAGACCGAGGGCCTGAAGCAGGCGCTCGACAAATATGGTTTCGACGCTGCGTTCGGCGGTGCCCGTCGCGATGAAGAGAAATCCCGCGCCAAAGAGCGCGTGTACTCGTTCCGCGACAGCAAGCACCGCTGGGACCCGAAAAACCAGCGCCCGGAGCTGTGGAACGTCTACAACGGCAACGTCAACAAGGGCGAGTCGATCCGCGTGTTCCCGCTGTCCAACTGGACCGAGCTGGACATCTGGCAGTACATCTACCTGGAAGGCATCCCGATCGTGCCGCTGTACTTCGCCGCCGAACGCGAAGTGATCGAGAAGAACGGCACGTTGATCATGATCGACGACGACCGCATCCTCGAGCACCTGTCCGACGAAGACAAAGCCCGAATCGTCAAAAAGAAAGTACGTTTCCGTACCCTTGGCTGCTACCCGTTGACGGGCGCGGTGGAGTCCGAAGCCGAGACGCTGACGGACATCATTCAGGAAATGCTCCTGACGCGAACTTCCGAGCGCCAGGGCCGTGTCATCGACCACGATGGTGCAGGCTCGATGGAAGATAAAAAACGTCAAGGCTATTTCTAAGGGGCTGTCATGTCGCATCAATCTGATTTGATCAGCGAGGACATCCTCGCCTACCTGGGCCAGCACGAGCGCAAGGAAATGTTGCGCTTCCTGACCTGTGGCAACGTCGACGACGGCAAGAGCACCCTGATCGGGCGCCTGCTGCACGACTCCAAGATGATCTACGAAGATCACCTGGAAGCCATCACCCGCGATTCGAAAAAGTCCGGCACCACCGGCGATGACATCGACCTGGCCTTGCTGGTCGACGGCCTGCAGGCCGAGCGTGAGCAGGGCATCACCATTGATGTTGCCTACCGCTACTTCTCCACCGCCAAGCGCAAATTCATCATCGCCGACACCCCCGGCCATGAGCAGTACACCCGCAACATGGCCACCGGTGCCTCCACCTGTGACCTGGCGATCATCCTGATCGACGCCCGCTACGGCGTGCAGACCCAGACCCGTCGCCACAGCTTTATCGCCTCGTTGCTGGGCATCAAGCACATCGTGGTGGCCGTCAACAAGATGGACATCAATGGCTTTGACCAAAGCGTGTTCGAGTCGATCAAGGCCGATTACCTGAAGTTCGCCGACGGTATCGCGTTCAAGCCGAGCACCCTGGCCTTCGTGCCGATGTCGGCGCTCAAGGGCGACAACGTGGTGAACAAGAGCGAGCGCTCGCCCTGGTACACCGGCCAGTCGCTGATGGAGATTCTCGAAACCGTCGAGATCGCCAACGACCGCAACTACACCGACCTGCGTTTCCCGGTGCAGTACGTCAACCGTCCGAACCTGAACTTCCGTGGTTTCGCCGGCACCCTGGCCAGCGGCATCGTGCACAAGGGCGACGAAGTCGTGGTGCTGCCGTCGGGCAAGAGCAGCCGCGTGAAATCCATCGTCACCTTTGAAGGTGAACTGGAAAACGCCGGCCCCGGCCAGGCCGTGACCCTGACCATGGAAGACGAGATCGACATCTCCCGTGGCGACCTGTTGGTGCATGCCGACAACGTGCCGCAAGTGACCGACGCCTTCGACGCCATGCTGGTGTGGATGGCTGAAGAGCCGATGCTGCCGGGCAAGAAATACGACATCAAGCGCGCCACCAGCTACGTGCCGGGTTCCATCACCAGCATCGTGCATCGCGTGGATGTGAACACCCTGGAAGAAGGCCCGGCGAGCGCCTTGCAGTTGAACGAGATCGGCCGGGTCAAGGTCAGCCTCGACACGGTCATCGCCCTGGACGGTTACGCGAGCAACCGCACCACCGGCTCGTTTATCGTCATCGATCGCTTGACCAACGGCACCGTGGCCGCGGGCATGATCATCGCACCGCCGGTGACTCACGGCAGCGCGGCGCAGCATGGCAAGTTGGCTCACGTGGCCACCGAAGAGCGCGCCCAGCGCTTCGGCCAGCAACCGGCGACCGTGCTGTTCAGCGGCTTGTCGGGCGCCGGCAAAAGCACCCTGGCCTACGCGGTTGAACGCAAGCTGTTCGACATGGGCCGTGCGGTGTTTGTGCTGGACGGCCAGAACCTGCGTCACGACCTGAACAAGGGCCTGCCCCAGGACCGTGCCGGGCGTACCGAGAACTGGCGCCGTGCCGCGCATGTGGCGCGCCAGTTCAACGAAGCCGGCTTGCTGACCCTGGCGGCGTTTGTTGCCCCGGATGCCGAAGGGCGTGAACAGGCCAAGGCGCTGATCGGCGCTGATCGTTTGCTGACCGTGTACGTGCAGGCTTCGCCGCTGGTGTGTGCCGAACGGGATCCGCAAGGCCTGTACGCGGCGGGCGGGGATAACATCCCGGGTGAGTCGTTCCCGTATGACGTGCCGTTGAACGCCGACCTGGTGATCGACACCCAGGCACTGTCGCTGGAAGACAGCGTCAAGCAAGTGCTGGAACTGCTGCGTCAGCGCGGCGCGATCTAAGCGTCACGCGCACGAATAGCCCGCCATGTTGGCGGGCTTTTTTATGGAGCCTTGGAGACAACTCGGTCAAATGTGGGAGCGGGCTTGCTCGCGAAAGCAGAGTGTCAGCCGCCACATGTATCGGCTGGCACACCGCATTCGCGAGCAAGCCCGCTCCCACATTTTGATCAGTGACTGGCGGGATAATCTGTGTGCAATTTGGCGAGCAACACATCCTTCTCTTCCCACAGCCGGTTGATCCAACCCTGGAACGCCAACCGATACTCCCCATCCTGCTCATAATTCTTGCCGATAAACTCGGCCGGAATCTGCACCTCTTCAAACTGCACGACCACGTCCTTCACATTCCCGCACAGCAAGTCCCAATAACCGGGGCGTCCACCCGGATAGTGAATGGTCACGTTCACCAGCGACTTCAGCTGTTCACCCATGGCATCCAGCACAAACGCGATACCACCGGCCTTGGGCTTGAGCAGATAACGAAACGGTGATTTCTGCTGCGCATGCTTGCCGGGGGTAAACCGTGTGCCTTCGGCAAAGTTGAAAATGCCCACCGGGTTGTGGCGAAACTTCGCGCAGGTCTTGCGGGTGGTTTCCAGGTCCTTGCCTTTCTTCTCCGGGTGTTTTTCCAGGTACGCCTTGGTGTAGCGCTTCATGAACGGGAAGCCCAGTGTCCACCACGCCAAGCCGATCACCGGGACCCAGATCAGCTCTTGCTTGAGGAAGAACTTCAGCGGGCGAATACGCCGGTTGAGCACGTATTGCAGCACCATGATATCGACCCAGCTCTGGTGGTTACTGGTCACCAGGTACGAGTGTTCATAGTCGAGGCCTTCCAGGCCCTTCAAGTGCCAGCGGGTGCGACACACCAGGTTCATCCAGGCTTTGTTGTTGCTGATCCAGGCCTCGTGAGTCTGGTTCATCAGCCATTCACTGAAGCGCTTGGCAAACGGCAACGCCTTGAACAGCGCCACGATAAACAGGAACGAGCACAGCAGGATCGTGTTCAACGCCAGCAACAGCGAGGCGATCACCCCGCGCACGGCGGCAGGTAGAAAATCCAGCATTTAGACATCCATAGGTCGGTTGGCGGCTTGAATCGCGGTCAATGCGATGGTGTACACGATGTCGTCCACCTGCGCCCCACGGGGCAGGTCGTTCACCGGTTTGCGCAGGCCTTGCAGCATCGGCCCCAGGCTGACGCAATCGGCGCTGCGTTGCACGGCCTTGTGGGTGGTGTTTCCGGTGTTCAGGTCGGGGAACACGAACACCGTGGCCTTGCCCGCCACCAGGCTGTTGGGCGCCAGTTGCCGGGCCACGGTTTCGTTGGCCGCGGCGTCGTACTGCAACGGGCCGTCGATCAGCAGTGAGCTTTGGGCTTCGTGGGCCAGCAGGGTGGCTTCGCGGACTTTCTCGACTTCTTCGCCCGTGGCGGAATCACCGCTGGAATAACTGATCATCGCCACCCGTGGCGTGATCCCGAACGCGGCAGCCGAGTCGGCGCTTTGCAGGGCGATTTCTGCCAGTTCCGCGGCGCTTGGGTGCGGGTTCATCACGCAGTCGCCGTACACCAGCACTTGCTCGGGGAACAGCATGAAGAACACCGACGAGACCAGGGTGCAGCCCGGCGCGGTCTTGATCAGTTGCAAGGCCGGGCGAATGGTATTGGCAGTGGAGTGGATGACGCCGGAGACCAGGCCGTCGACTTCATCCAGGGCGAGCATCATGGTAGCGATCACCACGGTGTCTTCCAGCTGCTGCTCGGCCATCGGCGCGTTGAGGCTTTTGGTTTTGCGCAGGGCCACCATTGGCTCCACGTAGCGCTGGCGAATCAGGTCGGGGTCGAGAATCTCCAGGCCTTCGGGCAGCTCGATCCCATGGGCGCGGGCCACCGCTTCCACGTCCGCCGGCTTGGCCAGCAGTACGCAACGGGCAATCCCGCGCGCCTGGCAGATGGCGGCAGCTTGTACGGTCAGCGGCTCGCTGCCTTCCGGCAAAACGATGCGCTTGTTGGCGGCCTGGGCGCGCTGGATCAGTTGATAACGGAATACAGCGGGCGACAGGCGCATCTCCCGTGGCGTACCGCAGCGCTGGTGCAGCCAGCGTGCGTCGAGGTGGCTGGCGACGAAATCGGTGATGATCTCCGCACGTTCGCGGTCATCAATCGGGATTTCCTTGTTCAGGCTGTTGAGCTGGTTGGCGGTGTCGTAGGAGCCGGTGCTCACCGACAGCACCGGCAAACCGGCCTGGAACGCGCCCCGGCACAGGTCCATGATCCGTGGGTCGGGCAGGGTGTCGCTGGTCAGCAACAGGCCGGCCAGCGGCACGCCGTTGATGGCGGCCAGGCTGACGGCGAGGATGATGTCGTCGCGGTCGCCGGGGGTCACTACCAGCACGCCGGGCTTGAGCAGCTCCACGGTGTTACGCATGGTACGGGCGCAGATGATGATTTTGGTCATGCGCCGGGTTTCGTAGTCACCGGCGTTGAGGATCTGCGCACCCATCAGGTCGGCCACGTCGCGGGTGCGCGGGGCGTTGAGCTCCGGCTGGTATGGGATGCAGCCCAACAGGCGGAAATCGCCGCTGCGCAACAACGGCGAATGCTCTTTGAGCCGTGCCGAGAACGCCTCCATGCTTTCGTCGGTGCGCACCTTGTTGAGGATCACGCCCAACACTTTTGGATCTTTCGGGCCGCCAAACAACTGGGCCTGCAATTCCACGCGGCCGGAGAGTTCGGTGAGCACTTCGTTTTCCGGGGCCGAGACCAGGATCACTTCGGCGTCCAGGCTCTTGGCCAGGTGCAAGTTGACCCGGGCCGCATAGCTGGCGCTGCGGGTCGGCACCATGCCTTCGACAATCAGCACGTCCTTGCCCACGGCGGCTTGCTGGTAAAGGGTGATGATTTCTTCCAGCAGCTCATCCAGCTGGCCGTCGCCGAGCATCCGCTCCACGTGGGCCAGGCCCAAGGGTTGGGGTGGTTTCAGGCCGTGGGTGCGGGCCACCAGTTCGGTGGAGCGCTCGGGGCCGGTGTCGCCGGGGTGCGGCTGGGCAATCGGTTTGAAGAAGCCGACTTTCAGCCCGGCCCGTTCAAGGGTACGCACCAGCCCAAGGCTGATGGAGGTCAGACCCACACCAAAATCGGTGGGCGCGATAAAAAAAGTCTGCATGCGAATTCTCTGGAGGTGCATGGCTTCGGTGGCGGCCTATGGCTGGCTGCCTACCGGGAATCAGGTGCCAAGGTTATCTTTATCTGAGCCTTGCGCACACCAGCCGCACGTAAAGGGCTTGTCTATTTTTTCAAGGCGTTGCGCCGGGTCCGTGACCCAGGCCCGGCATTGCCAGGGCGGCTGGTGACGCAGGTGCTGGGTGTGGCCGCAGGAAAGCTCGACGACCCAGTGCCGGTCTTCGTCCTGGTGAAATCCGACGACCGTCGGGTCAGTTGTTCGACCCCGTCCGTCCGGGTTGTGTTCGCTTTCGGGCAAATCCTTGTTTAGACTTGTCCGTTCTTCATTCTTCTGCAAAAGGTCTCGCCCCATGCCGATCGCCGCCAATAAGGCTGTCTCCATTGACTATACCCTGACCAACGACGCTGGTGAGGTCATCGACAGTTCTGCCGGCGGCGCGCCGCTGGTCTACCTGCAAGGTGCAGGTAACATCATCCCGGGCCTGGAAAAGGCCCTGGAAGGCAAAGAGGTCGGTGACGAACTGACCGTTGCCGTAGAACCTGAAGATGCCTACGGCGAATACTCTGCCGAACTGGTCAGCACCCTGAGCCGCAGCATGTTCGAAGGCGTCGACGAGCTGGAAGTGGGCATGCAGTTCCACGCTTCCGCTCCGGACGGCCAGATGCAGATCGTCACCATCCGTGACCTGGACGGCGACGACGTGACCGTCGACGGCAACCACCCGCTGGCAGGCCAGCGCCTGAACTTCCAGGTGAAGATCGTCGCTATCCGTGACGCTTCCCAGGAAGAAGTGGCTCACGGCCACGTGCACGGCGAAGGTGGTCACCACCATTGATTGATTGAGCGACGCTCTGTCAGTTGGAAAAAGGCGCCTTCGGGCGCCTTTTTCATTTGGCGGCTATTCTTGCCGACTTGGCGGCTGTAATCTCGAGTGGCCGTTACAAGAACATGGGATATCTGGAGTTCGTCATGAGTGCTTTCCACGACCTTAAACTCAAAGCCCTGGATGGTCAGGAGCTGCCTCTGGCGCCCTTCAAGGGGCAAGTCGTGCTGGTGGTCAACGTCGCCTCCAAATGTGGTTTGACACCACAGTACGCCGCGCTGGAAAACCTCTATCAGCAATACAAAAGCCAGGGTTTCACCGTACTCGGGCTGCCGTGCAATCAATTTGCCGGGCAGGAGCCGGGCACTGAAGAAGAAATCCAGGAATTTTGCAGCCTCAATTACGGCGTGACCTTTCCTCTGGGCAGCAAGCTCGAGGTGAACGGCCACGATCGCCACCAGCTGTATCGATTGCTGGCGGGCGAGGGCGCCGAGTTTCCCGGGGACATCACCTGGAACTTCGAAAAATTCCTGCTGGGTAAGGATGGTCGGGTCCTGGCGCGTTTCTCGCCGCGTACACCGCCTGATGACCCCTCCATTATTCAGGCGATCGAAAAAGCCTTGAGCTGATACTTTCAGCATTATCGAGCGAGCTTCCGTGGCAAGGGAGCTTGCTGTGGCGAGGGAGCTTGCTCCCGCTGGGCTGCGAAGCAGCCCCATGCCCTCCCGCTTTTACCCCTTAATCACCCCAATCAATAGTGCTACCCAACACGCTGCCCACTCCATATTATCCACATCATAAATTCCTTTCTGATGGAGTGCTCCCATGCCTGTCCAAGCCTTGTTCAAACCGTTCCAGCTCGGCGCACTGCAACTGCCGACCCGCGTAGTCATGGCGCCGATGACCCGTTCGTTCTCCCCGGGCGGCGTGCCTAACGCCAAAGTCATCGAGTACTACCGCCGCCGCGCCGCTGCGGGTGTGGGCCTGATCATCACCGAAGGCACCGTGGTCGGTCACCCGGCGTCCAATGGCTACCCGAACGTCCCGCATTTCTACGGTGAGGCGGCCCTGGCCGGCTGGAAGAAAGTGGTCGACGCGGTACACGCCGAAGGCGGCAAGATCGTCCCGCAACTGTGGCATGTGGGCAGCGTACGACGCATCGGCACCGAGCCGGATGCCAGCGTGCCGGCCTATGGTCCGACTGAAAAACTCAAGGACGGCAACGTCGTCGTCCATGGTATGACCGTGCAAGACATCAAGGACGTGATCGCCGCGTTCGCCCAAGCCGCCAAGGATGCCCAGAGCATCGGCATGGATGGCGTGGAAATCCACGGCGCTCATGGCTACCTGGTGGACCAGTTCTTCTGGGAAGGCACCAACCAGCGCACCGACGAATACGGCGGCAGCCTCGCCAACCGTTCGCGTTTCGCCATCGAATTGATCCAGGCCATCCGCGCCGCCGTGGGCCCGGACTTCCCGATCATCTTGCGCTTCTCCCAGTGGAAGCAGCAGGACTACACCGCGCGCCTGGTGCAAACCCCGGAAGCGCTGGGTGAGTTCCTCAAGCCGCTGTCTGACGCCGGCGTGGATATTTTCCACTGCTCCACTCGCCGTTTCTGGGAGCCGGAATTCGAAGGCTCCGAGCTGAACCTGGCCGGCTGGACCCGCAAGCTCACCGGCAAGCCAACCATCACCGTGGGCAGCGTCGGCCTGGACGGCGAGTTCCTGCAGTTCATGGTCAACACCGACAAGGTCGCGCAACCGGCCAGCCTGGAAAACCTGCTGCAGCGCCTGAACAACGACGAGTTCGACCTGGTCGCCGTCGGCCGCGCACTGCTGGTGGATCCGGATTGGGCACTGAAGGTTCGCGAAGGCCGTGAAGGCGATATCCTGCCGTTCAGTCGTGAGGCGTTGACGACGTTGGTGTAAGGGGCGACAGGGCGGGCACCGGTTGCTCGTCCTCGCATACTCCGCGTAACTGCCGCTCAAACTGCTCGATAATCGCTGGCCAACCCTGACGGCTGGCGTGTTGCCGGGCATTGAGCCGCACCCGCCTTAGACTTTCCCGCTCTTCCAGCAGCCAATTAGCGGCATCGCAAAACGCCTCCTCATCCCCCGGCATCGCCAGCACACCGCTGTAGCCATGGCGAATATGCTGGGTTGCGGCCGCCTGGTCGTATGCCACTACACCCAACCCTGAAGCCATGGCTTCCAGCACCACGTTGCCGAAGGTTTCAGTGAGGCTGGGAAACAGGAACAGATCCCCGGACGCATAGTGCCGGGCCAGTTCTTCTCCGCGCAGGGTGCCGCAGAAAATCGCCTCCGGCAGTTCCTTTTCCAGCATCGCCCGTTGTGGCCCATCGCCGACGATGATCAGTCTCATCTGGCGCAGTGGATAGGTGTCCTGCAGCGTTTCAAAGCAGCGCTTGAGCAGCCCGAGGTTTTTCTCCTGGGCCAGACGGCCCACATGCAGCACCGCGATCTGGTCACTGTTCAATGCCCAGCTTTCACGCAGCGCATTGTCGCGCTTGGCCGGATGAAACAGCTGGCTGTCGACACCGCGGGCGAGCATGCCCAGGCGCTCGAAATGGCGGCGCTCCAGCTCCAGGCGCTGGCTGGCGCTGGGCACCAGGGTCAAGGTCGAGCGGTTATGGAACCAGCGCAGATAGTGGGTCAGCATCCGGCTCAACATACCCAGGCCGTACTGGTTGGAGTACTGCTGGAAATTGGTATGGAAGCCACTCACCACGCTGATCCCCAGGCGCCGCGCCGCACGTAACGCCGACAAGCCCAGCGGCCCTTCAGTGGCGATATACAGCACATCCGGGCGCTGGCGGGTCCAGCGCCGCAGCAATTTGTGCATCGACGACTGGCCCCATTGCAGCCCCGGATAACCCGGCAACGGCCAGCCGCGGCACAGCATCAGGCCATCGTCACTGGGCCGGCTCTGGTCGCTGCCTTGGCGCGGGCGAACCAATTCAACTTGATGCCCGCGTGCGCGCAAACCGTCACACAGGCGGCCAAGGGTATTGGCCACCCCGTTGATCTCAGGCGGGAAGGTTTCGGTGATCAGGGTGATGTGGAGCGAAGCTGTCGTCATGACCCACAGTCTCGGCGTGGGCCATGTCGTCATTGTGTCTTTTGGATGATGGATTTGTGACGGCTCAGGCCTTTTTAACGGCCATGGCCTCGGCGCCCTGTTCACGCACCCAGAACAACGTCGCCCCAGCGACTGCCGCCGGCATCATCAGCAGGTTCACCACCGGCACCAGCAGCACCAGGTAAACGATCCCGCCAAAACTCATGCTCTGCCAGCGCTTCTGGCGCAGCCAGGCGAGCATTTCGTTCCAGCCCAGCTTGTGGTTGTCCGCCGGGTAGTCGATGTACTGGATCGCCATCATCCACACGCCGAACAGCAGCCACAGCGGCGCAGCCACCAGGTTGACCACCGGAATGAACGACAGGATAAACAGGCCGATGGCCCGGGGCAGGAAGTAACCCAGTTTGCGCATCTCTCGGGCCAGGGTGCGCGGGACCATGGCCGCCAGCTCGCCCCAACTGAACGCCGGGAAGTCATCGGTACCGCGCACCACCACTTCGACCTTTTCCGACAGGAAGCCATTGAAAGGCGCGGCGATGATGTTGGCGAGCATGGTGAAGGTGAAAAACACCATCAGCACCACCAGCACCACGAATAAAGGCCACAACAGGTAATTGAGGAAGCTCAGCCAGCTCGGCAATGTCGGCATGAGTGTGTCGACCCACAGGCTGAACTGATGGCCAGCGAAGTAGATCAGTCCGACGAACAGGATCAGGTTGATCGCCAGCGGCAGCAGCACGAACAGGCGCAAGCCGGGGCTGAGTACCAGTTTGAGGCCTTCGCGCAGGTATTGTGGGCCTGAAAGAACGGGGGCGGGCATGGATAACTCCGGGCAATGGGGGCGAACGCGCCGACCTTACCGGCTTTGGGAGTACCGGGAAAGCACGGCCCGCCTCGCGACATTAACGGTAACAAAGGTGTCGATTAATAGAGGGCACGGGATAGAGACCACCTATGAGCTGGATTGTTATTCCGTATTTCCTTAATCTTGCCTCCCTCTATACGCTGCACCCATTATTTTCAGGATCTGCGAGTTAAAGCCTTCCCCAAGTGCTTCGCGGTCCTTTTTTATTCCAGCCGTTCTGTAGTCCGGGCGGTCGATAGGAGTGAGTCATGTCTGATACCCGTCATTCGCGAGTGATTATTCTCGGTTCCGGCCCTGCCGGTTACAGCGCTGCCGTCTACGCTGCCCGGGCCAACCTCAAGCCGCTGCTGATCACCGGCATGCAAGCGGGCGGTCAGTTGACCACCACCACCGAAGTCGACAACTGGCCGGGCGACGTCCACGGCCTGACCGGCCCGGTACTGATGGAACGCATGAAAGAACACGCCGAGCGTTTCGAAACCGAAATCGTGTTCGATCACATCAACAAGGTCGATTTCTCCAAGAAGCCTTACAGCCTGACCGGCGACAGCGGCGTGTACACCTGTGACGCGCTGATCATCGCCACCGGCGCCAGCGCTCGTTACCTGGGCCTGCCGTCGGAAGAAGCGTTCATGGGCAAGGGCGTTTCCGCCTGTGCGACCTGTGACGGCTTCTTCTACCGCAACAAGCCGGTCGCTGTGGTCGGTGGCGGCAACACTGCAGTGGAAGAGGCGCTGTACCTGGCCAACATCGCCAGCACCGTGACCCTGGTTCACCGCCGCGAGACCTTCCGCGCCGAGAAGATCCTGATCGACAAGCTGCATGCCCGCGTTGCCGAAGGCAAGATCATCCTCAAGCTCAATGCCACCCTGGACGAAGTCCTGGGCGACAACATGGGCGTGACCGGTGCTCGCCTGAAGAACAACGACGGCAGCTTCGACGAACTGAAAGTCGACGGCGTGTTCATCGCCATCGGCCACACCCCGAACACCTCGTTGTTCGAAGGCGTGCTGGATGCCAAAGACGGTTACCTGATCGTGCAGGGCGGCCGTGAAGGCAATGCGACTGCCACCAACATCGAAGGCATCTTCGCTGCCGGTGACGTGGCCGACCACGTCTACCGCCAGGCGATCACCTCCGCCGGCGCCGGCTGCATGGCGGCACTGGATGCCGAGCGTTACCTCGACGGTTTGAAGGACGCTGCGTTCTAAACCGCTGAAACAGAAAAACCGGCTGCGAGGCCGGTTTTTTTATGCGCGGGATTTGATGATTCAGCGCTATCTCAACTTGGTAACCCAATCACTGTGGGAGCTGGCTTGCCTGCGATGGCGGTGTATCAGTCACCACCGCCATCGCGGGCAAGCCCGGCTCCCACATTGACCGGGTTCAAATTGAATCAGCGGCGCGTCAATGGCTGCTGAGTGAACTTCACCCCGGCCAATCCATGTTCGATCAGCGCGCGAATGTTGCCATGGTCACTGCCCTCAGGCGTGGCCAGCACCGAACGGTAATGCTCGCCAAACGCCAACAGCGCTTCCTGGTCGCTAAAGCCTTCCAGCAACGCCAGGCCCAGGGTCTTGCACGAACCTTCGTTCTGCCCGGCGGCGTTTTCCACGCTGCCATTGGTGAACGCTTGGGGCTGGTAGTCGTAACCGGAGGCAACAAACGCCAGGGTATCGGCAAAAACATGTTCGCCGCTGGTGAGGCTGGCGCGCAGGGTGTTCAGGTCAGTCATGGGTTTTTCCTTTGGCGAATGCCGCTTGCTGTTCGGCACTGGCTTCTTGCTGGTATTGGGCTTTCCACTCGGCGTACGGCATGCCGTACACCACTTCACGGGCGTCATCGAGGCTCAGCTCGATCTGGCGCTCGTCGGCCTCGGCCTTGTACCACTTGGACAAGCAGTTGCGGCAGAAGCCCGAGAGGTTCATCAGGTCGATGTTCTGCACATCCTTGCGGCTGTCCAGGTGGGCCACCAGCCGGCGGAAGGCGGCGGCTTCGAGTTCGAGGCGTTGTTGATCGTTCATGGTACTCACTGCAAAGGTAAGGGTTAGCGACTGGCCGCCAGGGTGATCGACACCGATTCGGCAAAACGCAACGCATGGGGTTTGTCGACTTCGACTTCGGCGTACAGCACCGACGTATTGCTCATCACCAGGTCGAGGATCTCCTGGGTCAGGCGCTCCAGCAGGGCAAAGCGGTTGCCTTCCACATGGGCGATGATCGCCTTGGTGATGGTGCGGTAGTTCAGCGCGTGGTCGATGTCGTTGTCGCGTACGGCTTCCTGGGCGGCATACAGGATGGTCAGGTTGATCAACACATCCTGCTTGTTGAGGATTTCATCCTCGTTGATTCCGATAAACGTGCGCAGGCACAGGTCTTTGACCCGGATGCGCGCCATGCCTGGCTGAAGTTGTGGCATTGCTACTTGCTCCGTCCAATCAGTTGCAGGAACTCCATGCGCGTGGTGTTCGACTCGCGGAAGGCGCCGAGCATCACCGAGGTGTTCATGGTGGAATTCTGTTTTTCGACACCGCGCATCATCATGCACATGTGCTTGGCTTCGATCACCACCGCCACACCGGATGCCTGGGTGACTTGCTGGATGGCGTCGGCGATTTCCCGCGTGAGGTTCTCCTGAATCTGCAGGCGCCGGGCGAACATGTCGACGATGCGCGCCAGCTTCGACAGGCCAAGGACCTTGCCGGTCGGAATATAGGCCACATGAGCCTTGCCGATAAAGGGCAGCAGGTGATGCTCGCACAACGAATACAGCTCGATGTCCTTGAGGATCACCATCTCGTCGTTGTCGGAAGCGAACAGCGCACCGTTGACGATTTCCTCCAGGTTCTGCTCGTACCCATGACACAAATACTGCATGGCTTTGGCAGCGCGCTTTGGCGTGTCGATCAAACCTTCGCGCTCGGGGTCTTCACCCAGGCCCTTGAGGATCTCGCGGTAGTGGTGGGGCAGGGATAAGGTCATACAACATCCTCGCAAACGGCTTACTTGATATGCCGCCCGCCGTTGACGGTCAGGGTGGTACCGGTGACATACGGGTTATCCAGCAGGTAACGCACGCTCTGGTAAATCACCTCGGGGCCGGGTTCGATGCCCAGTGCCGCCTTGGCCAGGACCTTGGCGCGGTAGGCCGCGTCGTCGTCCTCGTTGAACATCACCATTGCCGGGGCAATGCCGTTCACCTTGATCGTTGGTGCAAGTTGTGCGGCAAACGATAAGGTCAGGCTGTCGAGCCCGGCCTTGGTGGCGCAGTAGGCAATGTGCTGGCGGCTGCCCTTGCGGGTCACGTCATCGCTGATGTGCACGATATCCGCAGGCGTGGAGCGTTGCAGCAGGTAAGCACAATGCAGGTTGATCAGGTACGGCGCAAGCATGTGCACACTGAACATGTCGGCAAACGCGCGGCTCTCGTCGCCGGGCGTTTCCGCCTCCCAGGCCGACGCATTGTGGATGATCGCTCGCAGGCTCTGGGTGTGTGCCTTAAGCTCGTCGATGAAGGCGAGAATGCCCGCTTCGCAGGAAAAGTCGGCAAACACGCCAATCGCACCGCGCTCGCGCAGGGTCTGCACGCCGGGACGTTCGCTGCGGTAACTGAAAATCACCGGCTGCCCTTCGTCCAGCAGGCGCAGGGCGCAATGCAGGCCGACACGCTGGCCGGCACCGGTGATCAGGATCGGGGCGGGAGTTGAAGACATGGGAAGCTCGCGTCGCTGGCAGGTTAAAACTATACCAGCGCGCGGCCTCCCTTGTACTCAAACGGTGGCTTCGCTGGCCTTTACCCGAACCGGGGCTGGATGCAGCCAGCCGGCCAGCAGGTGGGTCGACAACGGGATAAAGAAGTAAACCATCAGCGGCGTCAGCGCGAGGGTGCTGACGAGCACACGGCTCAACAAGCCCAACTCGCTGAGCAGCGGCTCAAGGCCGAAGTTGAACAGCAGCGACACCGGGAAAAACGCCAGCCAGATGGCCACGGCCTGCTTCCAGCGCGGCGGACGTGCGGCGGCGGCACCAAACCAGCCGTCGATACCGCGTACGCGATGCTCCGACGGCGCCGCAAACAGCTCACTGCCGCGCCCGAGCCATGCACCACGGGATGCGGAAAACTCCCAGGCATGCAGGGTTTTTTCGTCGGCGAAGCGGAAAATAATCTGGAACTCATCATCGTTGGGCGGCGGTGCAAGCACGCCGGAGCCCAGGTAACCGGGAAAGTCCGTGGCCAATTGCTCGCCTTCGCGCAGCCAGGCCATCAACTCTTCGTAACGACCCTTGGCCACGCGGCGCGCAACCATCAGGGTGACGGGGGAGGTAGACATTGTGTATCTCCATAAGGATCGGGTGCGCTGAACCGGGTAGGTGGCGCACGAACGAAGCTGCGGGGTAAGCAGCCACGTTGAAAAAACAGGCAAGGATTATTCCTGTTTTGAAGAAATACACCAGCGACATTGGTCGGCTGGCCTAAGACCTTGAAACGGACAGTCGTATCGGCGTTAAATGGGATCCAAGTTCCTCACAGTATATTAGTGCCCTGATGTCTGTAATGACTGCTCCATGCCCCGATATCGCCCTTGGCAACTCTGCCGATTCCGATGAGCTGTTCCCGATTCGTGAAGTGGCCAGATTGACAGGCATCAACCCTGTCACCCTGCGTGCCTGGGAGCGTCGTTATGGGCTGATCCAGCCGGTTCGCACCGAAAGCGGGCATCGCCTGTATTCACGCACCGATATAGAGACCGTTCATCGCATTCTCGATTGGATCGAGCGTGGCGTGGCAGTGAGCAAAGTCGGGAAAATCCTCGCCCGGGATGATCAGCAAGCCGCTGTTGCGGCGGTTACGCCAGCAGGCGCTGAGCATGAATGGAGCCAGTGGCAGCAGCAATTGCGAACGGCCATCGGTGCCTTCGACGACCGGCAACTGGACCGGTTGTATGGCCAGATTTTCGCGGCTTACCCGGTCGCGGTGGTTTTCCAGGACATCCTGATGCCCCTCTGGCAGCAGTTACTGCGTCACCAGGGACTCTTTGGCCAAACCAGCGAATGGCTGTTTTTTGATGGATTCTTGCGCAGCCGTACCTGGAAACGCCTGCAAATAGGCTGCGCATCCCCGGCGCCCCGGGTACTACTGGCCGCGATCGCCGGAGAATGCCGAGAGCTTGAACTGTTGGTCGCGGGTTTGCTGCTGAGCAGCGACGAGTTGGCGGTCAAGGTCCTGAGCGTGGGCCAACCGATCGATGAATTGACGCTTATCTGTGAAAAAACCAAGCCACAAGCCCTTGTGGTGTTCTCCAATCACTCGCCCACCAGTGAGTTGCCCCGGCGCCTCGAGCGGCTGGCCTTGACCATCGATTGCCCGCTTTTGCTGGCCGGCGATGCGGCGGAATTGGCCCAGGAGCAACTGAAGGGTTCGCCCGTCGGCTGCCTGGGTAATGAAGGGCGATTGATGCAGCGCCGCTTGCAGCAGTTTCTGCGCGGCAGCCTGGATACCTGACTTCAGGTGTGGACTTCGGGGTGGAACAGGCGGTGTTGCTGCAGGATAAACTGGCGCAGGCGCTCGGTTTCATCCACATCACTCTGGTTTAGGCGATAGGCGAACAACCCACGGGACGTTTCCCGCTCCAGGGTGCCCCGCACCGAGATGCGCTCGTACCCGGACGGACTGAACCACAGGGAAAAGGTTTTTGGCGCCTTGATCCGCCCGCGAATTTCCACCAGCAACCCTTTGAACGACACCTCATGCACCCAGAGTGCACCCGGCTGGCCCTTGATATTTTCCAACGGCACTGGCTCTTCAAGCGCCAGGCGCCACGGGCGAATCATCGGCCCGTCTTCGAAAATACTTGGTACACCCAGGCGCAAATGCACGGCATGAAACTCGTCTTCCACCAATTGCAGCGGAAAGGTCATTTGCTGGTTATCGAATTGTGCCTGAAGGGTGACATGGTCATGGGCGGCCAGTCGGGTGAGCAAATCACGAATCTGCGCACCGCCGTTGACCGTCAGGCTCGACGACGCATCCCGCACGTTGAGTTGCGGGTTGTGGTGCATGGTCTGAATAAAATCCAGCTCGTCCTGCGTCAGAAGCGCGTCGCGTTGCATTGATCTTGCTCAAAGAAGAGGTATTAAAACGCCATTATCTCTCTAAAGACCGCGTTTTCTAGTTTTTGTTAGATCCGCTCGTCGTCTTGAGTGCCGCAAGCTGCGCCTTGAGGTCCGCCAATTGGGCTTCCAGTTGCGCGACACGCTGCTGGGCCTTGACCTGAACGGTCACATCCTTCTGCACGCCGACAACGTAAGTCTGCTTGTCGGCCGGGTTGTAAACCGTCGATAACGACAGCTCGTTCCAGAAATGCGTGCCGTCCTTGCGGAAATTGCGCAGGATTTCCCGACAGGAGCCGCCACTCTCCAAGGCTTCGCGAATTGCCGTCAGCGCCTGCTGGTCACGGTCACCCGATTGCAGGAAGCGGCAATCCTGATAGAGGATTTCGTCGAGGGTGTAGCCGGTCATGCGCTCGAACGCCGGGTTTACGTAAATCAGTGGCATATCCTTGCCTTCGCGCTCGGCGATAACGATGCCGTCGTTGGAAGCGTTGATCACCAGTTGCATCAGCTTGGCGTTAATCATTGAGCGGTCCAGGGCTTGGCTCGGGGATTTGCAGTTTAAGGCATGCCAGCAGCCTGTCCACTTGCCCTAGCTGTTAATATCCCAGGCTTTTAGTCAGCTACAGGATCAGATTGATGAAAGTCGCCATCCTTTCCGGCTCGGTGTACGGCACGGCTGAAGAAGTCGCCCGGCACGCTGCAAGCATCCTTAACGCTGCGGGTTTCGACGCCTGGCACAACCCGCGCGCCACCCTGGCCGATGTGCAGGGTTTTGCCCCCGAGGCCTTTTTAGCCGTGACCTCCACCACCGGCATGGGCGAATTGCCCGATAACCTGCAACCGCTGTATTCGACCATTCGCGACCAACTGCCGGCCGCCTGGCGCGGCCTGCCGGGCGCGGTGATCGGCCTGGGCGACGCCAGTTATGGCGACACCTTCTGCGGCGGCGGCGAGCAAATGCGCGAGCTGTTTGCCGAGTTGGGCGTGCACGAAGTGCTGCCGATGCTGCGCCTGGACGCCAGCGAAAGCGTGACCCCGGAAGCCGACGCCGAGCCGTGGCTGGCCGAGTTGGTTACTGCACTGCGCGGTTGACCGGAAACTCGCGCAACAACGCCAGCCAGGCCTGGGCGGCTTTCGACAGATAGGCGCCCTCACGCCAGATAAAGGCAATGTCCCAGCGCAGGTATTCCGGCGCCTTGAGCGTCAGGCGCACCACCCCGGGTCGCACCAGGCCCCGGGCTACTACGCTGGGCAGCAACACCACGCCTTGGCCGGCGGCCACCAGGGCCGCGAGGAAATCCGCCTGGCCGCTGCGCCCGCTTTCTTTCGGGGTAAAGCCCAGTTGCTGACAGGCCTGGAGCAGGCGGTCGTTCAACACAAAACTTCTCTGGTACATCAGGAACGGCGTATCAGCCAGTTCTTCCAGGCGGATCTGCGCGTTATCGGCCAACGGATGGTCCATGGGCAGCAGGGCGTCCAGTGGCTCATCGCAGAATGCCTGCCAGGCGAATGCCGGATCGTTGGGCATCAGGCTGCCGCCCACCTCCAGTTCTCCACTCAAAATCGCCTGCTCGATACTGCGGCTGCCGCCTTCCAGCAACTGAATGGTGACATTCGGATAACGCCGTCGGTACTCGGCAAACAAGCCGGCAAACAGCGTGTCACCGCCCAGCTGCGGCAAGCCCATGCGCAGTTCGCCACGGGTCAGTTGATTCAAGTCGTCCAGTTCACTGAGCAGCTCGGCTTGCTGGCGCAGCATTGCCTCTGCCCGCTGCAACACCACTTGGCCAGCCGCCGTGAGGCGAATCTGCGAACCCAGGCGATCCAGCAGCGGCGTGCCCAGGCTTTGCTCCAGTTGTGCTACCTGCTTGCTGACCGCGGATTGGCTGATGTGCAGGGTTTTGCCGGCTTGGGTAAAACCGCCCCGGTGGATCACTTCGACAAAACTGCGCAGCTGTTTGAATTCCATTCGCCTGATTCCAGTTTGGAATAGATTGCAGTCTAACAATTCGCTGTGGGGATGCCAGGGGCCTCTTTAAAATGGGCGCCCTGGGAGGACCCAAAGCTCATGAAACGTTTAACCTTCAAATTCGTCGGTCGGTTGCTGGCTGAACTGATCATCCTGCTGGCCATTTACTTTCTGGGCTGCCAACTGGCGGCCTGGCTGAGCTGGCCTATTCCCGGTGGTGTGGTCGGCCTGGGCCTGTTGCTGCTGACCTTCGCCACTGGCCTGGTCAAGCCGGCAGCCTTGCAATTGGGCGCCGGTGTGTTGATGGCGGAGATGCTGCTGTTCTTCATTCCTGCGTTGATGAGCCTCTTGGACTACGGCGGCCTGGTAAAACACGACGGCTGGAGGATCCTGTTGGTGATCGGTTTCAGCACCTTGTCGGTCATGCTGGTGACGGCGTTTACCGTGGAATTCGTCTGCCGCTGGAAGTTGCGCCATGAAGCTTGAACTGATGCCTATGTTCTGGCTGGCGCTGACCCTGGGTGCCTACGGATTCAGCCGCTGGATCTACCGGCGCACCGGGCGTTACCTGCTGTCGCCGCTGATCCTGGTGCCTGCATTGTTACTGGCGGTGGCGGTTCCGATGAAAACCGCCTATGCCGAATATTCCACCGACACCCACTGGCTGATGCTGGTGCTGGGTCCGGTGACCGTGGCGTTCGCCATTCCGATCTGGCAACAGCGCCAGCTACTGATGCGCCATTGGTCAGCGTTGTTGCTGGGGATGGTAGCGGGCAGCGCAGCGTCCATCGCCACTTCGTATGGCCTGGCCAAGGCCCTCGCTCTCGACAGCTCGGTGACGATGTCGTTGGTGCCCCGTTCGATCACCACGCCGTTCGCCATGCCGGTGTCATCCGACTTGGGTGGCGTGCCGGAACTGACGGCCGTATTCGTGATGTTCACCGGCGTGTTCGGCGCCATGCTCGGCGGTGTACTGCTCAAGTGGTTGCCGTTGCGCACGCCATTGGCTCGTGGTGCGCTGTTCGGCGTGGGCGCTCATGGTGCGGGTGTCAGCCGGGCCCATGAAGTGGGCGGCGAGGAGGGCTCGGTGGCGGGCCTGGTGATGGTGCTGACCGGGTTGCTCAACCTGTTTGCCGCGCCTTTATTGGCGTCGCTTCTCTGACACGCATTGAGTAAATTCGAACTATTCTCAGGACTGACCCGTTCGGTCATCAAGGTGGCTGCCAATGCAACTCCGGCAGCCTCGACGTCTGACTAGACTGGCCCTTCACTCAAAAAAATAATAAGAAAACGCGCCAAGGAGGTCATTGCCGTGAGCCTAGCCACTGTTCAATCGACACACAGCGTAAAAGATCAGGTCAGCGCCGCCGAATGGCAGACCCGCGTCGACCTCGCCGCCTGCTATCGGCTGGTAGCGATGCACGGTTGGGATGACCTGATCTTCACCCATATCTCGGCCAAGGTGCCGGGCACCGAAGACTTCCTGATCAACCCTTATGGGCTGATGTTCCACGAGATCACCGCGTCGAGCCTGGTGAAGGTCGACCAGGCCGGCAACAAGCTGATGGACAGTCCCTACGAGGTCAACCCGGCGGGCTATACCATCCACAGCGCGGTACACGAAGTTCGCCACGACGTGGTCTGCGTGCTGCACACCCACACCGCTTCCGGCATCGCCGTTTCCGCGCAGAAGCAAGGCGTGTTGCCCATCAGCCAGCAATCCTTGTTTGTGCTGGCCAGCCTGGCCTACCACGCCTACGAAGGGGTGGCGCTGAACCACGAGGAAAAAGCCCGTTTGCAGGCTGACCTTGGCGAAAACAATTTCCTGATGCTGCACAACCACGGTTTGCTGACTTGTGGTGGGAGCATCGCCGATACGTTCCTGATGATGTTCATCTTCCAGCGCACCTGCGATATCCAGGTGATGGCGCAGAACGGTGGCGCAGAATTGATCACGATTGCACCACAGATATTGGCCGGTGCCCGGGCGATGATCGCCGGGGTCACCAAAAGCGCCCAAGGCATGGGCGGCGCGCTGGCGTGGCCGGCGTTGCTGCGCAAACTGGATGCACTCGACCCCGGGTATAAAAGCTGATGCCACTTGCCGAGATCCCGCTGCGCATCTGGCGCCAGCGCGCCCAGAGCTTCGAGTTTCGCGGCCGCACCATTCGGTACTGGGTGGCGGGGCAGGGCGAGCCGTTGCTGCTGATTCATGGTTTTCCCACGGCCAGTTGGGATTGGCATTACCTCTGGCAGCCGTTGGCCCAGCGCTATCAGGTGATTGCCTGCGACATGTTGGGGTTTGGCGATTCGGCCAAGCCGCTGGATCACACCTATTGCCTGCTGGAGCAGGCGGATTTGCAGCAGGCTTTGCTGGAGCATCTTTGGGTGCAGCAGCCGGTGCATGTGCTGGCCCATGATTACGGTGACAGTGTTGCGCAGGAGCTGTTGGCGCGGCATTACGAGGGGCGCTTTCAGATGGCCAGTGGCGTGTTTCTCAACGGTGGGTTGTTTCCGGAGACGCACCGTCCGGCGTTGGTGCAGAAGCTGTTGCTGAGCCCGCTGGGATGGATGATCGGGCGGGCGTTTGGGCGTAATGCGTTGGCCAACAGTTTCGGGCAGATTTTCGGGCCTTCGACCCGGCCCAGTGAAAGTGCGCTGGATGATTTCTGGAGCTTGATCGAGAGCCAGGATGGGCCGCGGATTTTGCACAAGTTGATTGCGTATATTCCTCAGCGTCGGCGGCAGCGGGACCGCTGGGTGGCAGCGATGCAGCGGGGGGAGGTGCCGTTGCGGGTGATCGATGGGGAGGTTGATCCGATTTCTGGGGGGCATATGGTTCAGCGCTATCGTGAACTGGTGCCGCATGCGGATACGGTGTTGCTGGCGAATATTGGGCACTATCCGCAGATTGAGGCGCCGGTGCAGGTGTTGAAGCATTATTTGGCGTTTCGGGAGGGGCTTGGGGTGGGGGCTTCTCGGGTGGCTTATTCTTGATTGGGGTTGAGTACATATCCGTTATTTAGGTAACGGCCACTTAG